>NZ_JAUFQG010000004.1:1350000-1547500 GCF_030409605.1 Simiduia curdlanivorans | reverse complement strand
CCCAGTCGCTTTGCTTGGTCTGCAGCATCATCAAGGCTCAACTGTGACGTATAACGAAAGGGCATCATCACCGCCTCAACCCGATCTTTACCCAAGGCATCAACCGCAATGGCGAGGGTTAGGGCTGAATCGATACCGCCAGATAAGCCTAAAACAACACCCTTAAAGCCGTTCTTATTGACGTAGTCGCGAACACCCAACACGAGAGCGCTATAGACACTTTCCAGTGAATCCACATCGGCAGCCTGCACTGCCGATGTGACTTTCACCGAGCCTTCAATAGAAATTTGCGCCGGGTACAAACCCTCTTCGAAGGCCGGCGCCTGCATAACAACCTTACCCAAGCGATCAACAATCATTGAATGGCCGTCAAACACCAACTCATCCTGACCGCCGACCTGATTGATATACACAATCGGCATGTCACCCTGGACAGCCCGTTCTGCCAACAAAGCCCGTCGTTCCTGAGTCTTACCGCAATGATAGGGCGAGGCATTAATATTCAACATCAGCTGAGCACCAGCCTCTCGGGCTTGCAACATGGGTTCTTGATGCCAAATATCTTCGCATACGGATATTGCAGCCTTTATGCCTGCAATTTCCACAATACAAGCCTGATTGCCTGGCAGGAAATACCTTTTTTCATCAAATACCTGAAAATTTGGCAGCTGCTGCTTTGCGTATTCGGCAACCAGCTTACCTGCCGATATATAACCCGCCATGTTGAACACGCGACCAGCCACGACCTTCGGGTAGCCGATCAGGATGTCGGCGCGCAAGCCTGCCTGGCAAATTGCCTCTATAGCCCGATCAATACGCCACTCCAAGCTAGGCCGAAGCAGTAAATCCTCAGGCGGATAGCCCGTTATAACCAACTCGGGAAACAACACCAAATTGGCTTGATGCTCAGCCACAGCTTGCTCGGCCCTAGCGATAACAAGTGCGGTATTGCCGTCAATATCACCGACCAAAGGATTAATTTGCGCAAGTACTATATTCAAGGGTTTTGGCTGCATTATTCGATCACCGACTACCAGGGGGCGCTATTGTCGACCAAACATGCACGGAACGCAAAATACCGTTTCCATAAACAGTAATATATAGTGAGTACGCCAGCAGATTCGGACGCCATATGACGACACCTAAAAACGAAACTCAACAAAACGACCTACTTGGTTTTGAAAGTACGCTCACGCTTTTACGCATATACAGCTACTACCGAGTGCTTTTAGGTGCGCTATTACTGTTTATGTTTCACGGCGGGGTTTCATCCAACACCCTAGGTAACCTAGCCCCGAGCGTCTTTTCTTACACCTGTATTATCTACACGCTGATAGGCCTATGGACTCTCATCTCACTTTGGCGCAAAAACTTTCAACCAAGCCAACGGCAACTTTTAATCCAACTGACTATTGATATCGCCGCAATAACACTACTCGTTAACAGCAGCGGCAATGCCACTAGCAGCTTAGGCTACCTACTCATTATTACCGTCGCCTACGGCGGTATATTCTTAAACCAGCAGCTCTCACTACTATTGGCCGCTTTTTCAAGCCTGTCCGCCATTGGCGCCGGCGTGTTAGATGCTGTCGCCAAAAACGGGGGCGACCGCAGTTTATTTTCAGCCGGCGCGCTCGGCATTCTCTTATTTCTAACGGCGCTGTTATTTAGGTACCTCACCCTTCGGCTACAAACTAGCCAAACGGAAGCGAAGCAACAGGCGGCGCTAGCACAACACATACAGTCTTTGGCGCAACAAATTGTCGAGCGCATGAACACCGGCATCATCGTGACAAATAAAAGCCACGCATTGGTTCTAGCTAACAACGCGGCATACAGACTGCTCAGCATCCCCTCAAGCGAACCCTTAACAAGTATACCCACACCTATTAAAGATATGCTCCAGCGCTGGTCCGTAAGCGGCGCGCACAAGCAGCAGCTGTTTAAGCCGGAGGGTAGCAGTAAGGAGGTGAGAGTGAGTTTTGCCGCACTAAAAATTGACCAGCAAAGTGATACACTTATTTTTTTAGAAGACAATCGTCAACTCATGCAACATGCACAACAACTGAAACTTGCCTCACTTGGAAGACTAACAGCCAGCATTGCCCATGAAGTGAGAAACCCTCTAGGTGCAATCAGTCACGCTGGGCAACTACTGGCGGAGTCGCCTACGATTGCGGCTGAAGATAGAAATCTGACGGCGATCATTGCTCGCCATTCAGAGCGAGTAAACAACATTATCGAAAACGTACTTCAGCTTTCACGCCGCCAACAAGCCAAAGCACAGACCTTTGATGTTATCTCCTGGGTAGAAAATTTTGTTGAAGAGCTTCAACAAGGTCCCTATAACCAAGCACACATTCAAACCCAACATCAGCACGCATCGCTACTCGCAACTATGGATGTTTCACAGCTTCACCAAGTTATGATAAATCTCTGCGACAATGGCTTGCGCTATAGCCAAGCTAGCACAGGGATACAAAGCCTTGTTTTAATTACAGGCATCGATGAAAGATCTGGATTGCCATATATAGATGTCGTCGATGCAGGCACCGGAATCAGCAAAGACAAAGCAACGTTACTGTTCGAACCGTTCAATACCGATCACGTAAGTGGAACAGGCCTTGGCCTCTACCTCTCGAAAGAACTGTGCGACGCGAACGAAGCAACACTAGAATATAAGCCGACATCAGAAGGTAAAAGCTGCTTTAGAATTTGCCTAGCACACGATCAAAGGGTGTTAAATTGAACAAGAATTCCGCGCTCATTGTTGATGATGAGCCAGACATATTAGAGCTCCTGAATATCACCCTGACCAGGATGAATTTTAATTGCGTGCTTGCCGCATCACTCAGGGAGGCCGAGCAAGCACTCGCTGCACATCAATTTGACATCTGCCTAACCGATATGAGAATGCCAGACGGCAGCGGCATAGACCTGGTAAAGCTCATTCAAAGCAATCACCCAGATTTACCCGTTGCCGTCATTACCGCACACGGCAACGTCGACATAGCCATAGAATCCATGAAAGCAGGTGCCTTTGACTTTTTGTCAAAGCCTATCGACATTGAAAGATTGCGCGCATTGGTAAAAACCGCGACCAAATCTGGTGCACCAGAAGCGGCGCTGGACAATGAGTTACTGGTCGGCACTACCGATGTGATGCGCAAGCTGAAACAGCAAATTCATAAATTAGCCAGAAGCCAAGCACCCATTCTAATCACGGGGGAATCAGGCTGCGGCAAGGAACTCATTGCGCGCTCCATCCACGCGCAAGGCCCCAGATGCGATGGACCATTCATCGCAATAAACTGTGGTGCGATACCCAGAGAACTTATGGAGAGTGAGTTTTTCGGTCATAAAAAAGGCAGTTTCACAGGCGCCAACGCCGACAAAATTGGTTTATTTCAAGCGGCAGAGGGCGGCACACTTTTTTTAGATGAAGTAGCAGACCTGCCACTAGACATGCAAGTAAAACTATTAAGAGCTATCCAAGAAAAGGCTATCAGACCGGTCGGAACCCAAGCAGAGCAAAAAACAAACATTCGTATTCTAAGTGCCACGCATAAAAATTTGCAAAATGAGATTGTAGCCGGCAACTTCAGGCAAGATTTATATTATCGAATAAACGTCATTCATCTACACGCACCGGCACTGCGAGAGCGAATGGACGACCTTGAAGCTTTAACTTCCGCAATACTGAATAAACTTGCTGCAACTTATGACTCAGAAAAAATCACACTAACACCAGATGCGATCAAGCACCTCAAACGCTACCCCTTTCCAGGTAACGTGCGCGAACTAGAAAACACCCTTGAAAGGGCCTTTACACTCTGTGAAGGGAACACTATTCGTGGAGATGACCTTCAACTTGCACCGATGCAAGTGGAAACTTCCGCAACACAGAGTGAAGAGTTGAATGGGCAGGCGCTTGATAAGAAACTCGAGGAAATTGAAATGTCTTATATTACCAAAGCGTTAGAAGAAACACGCTGGAACAGAACTGAAGCTGCTAAAAAGCTCGGCATCAGCTTTCGCTCGCTGCGCTATCGCTTGAAAAAGCTAGGACTTGACACAGATTGATTTAGTCAGCTACTTTTACCCAAGCATTAAAATAACCAGCTATTGTAGAAATCATACAAGGCGGCAAACAATTAGACCGAGCCAAGGATGGCCATATGAAACAAGGAGTTTGTTTAGGCTTTACATTGCTGGAACTAATCATCAGCATTTCGATTATTGTGATTATTTCCAGCATTGGCGTCCCAGCATTTCAACATCTCGTTGAACAAAACAAAGCCATTACAACAACTGACCTACTAACCAGAACAATTATTCTTGCCCGAACACAAGCAATCATGCTTGGGCAAACAACAACACTCTGCCCAAGAGAAAATGATTCGAGCTGCGGAGACAACTGGCAAGAAGGCATCAATATTTTTATAGACCAAAATATAAACGGATACTTGGACGAAGGTGAAACACTCGTTTACGCGACACAAGCCTTCGAACCTGGCAGCCAGATTAAATGGAAGGCCTTTGGCAATAAAAATTATTTAAGTTTTAGCCCGAGAGGCTTTACATTACATCAAAATGGAAGTTTTTATTACTGCCCAAAAAGTAAAGATGCCCACTACGGCAGAGTCCTTATCCTCAACAAAGCGGGTCGCGCCCGGCAAGGCCTCGACCTCAACAACAATGGCATCCCTGAAACATCGTCAGGGGTCGATATAAGCTGCTAGCTAAACCTATTGCCGACTTCAAAATGATATTAACGGAGCTCTTTAGGCAAGGAGAACGCAATGGTTTCCACAGCGCCAGACATCTCCTGAGGCGCCTGAGCACCGAACTGCTCAAGCTGCTGAATCACCTGGCGCACCAATACTTCTGGTGCGGAAGCCCCGGCTGTCACGCCGATAGAGCGCTTACCGCTGAGCCACTCTGCAGAAATATCTTCTGCCGAATCAATGAGATAAGCCTCTGCACCACAGCGCTGGGCCAATTCGCGCAAGCGATTGGAATTGGAGCTATTGACGGAGCCAACAACCAGCACGAGATCACACTCCAGCGCGAGCTGTTTAACGGCATCTTGGCGATTGGTGGTGGCGTAGCAGATGTCGTCTTTCTTTGGGCCTTTGATATTGGGAAACTTAGCGCGTAGCGCATCAATAACCAGAGCCGTATCATCCATCGACAAGGTTGTTTGGGTCACATAGGCGAGATTATTCGGGTCTTTTACCACCAGGCTGGCAACCTGCTGCTCGTCTTCAATCAGATAGATAGCACCGCCATTCACCCGCTCGTATTGGCCCATGGTGCCTTCGACCTCAGGATGCCCCTGGTGACCAATGAGAATGCACTCTGTACCCGAGCGAGAGTAGCGGGTAACTTCGATATGAACCTTTGTCACCAATGGGCAGGTGGCATCGAACACCCTGAGCTGCCGACCATCCGCCTCTTTGCGCACCGCTTGTGAGACGCCATGGGCACTGAAAATAACAATCGTGTCGTCTGGCACTTCTTCCAGCTCATCGACAAAAATCGCGCCTCGAGCGCGCAAGTCCTCGACCACAAATTTGTTGTGCACAACTTCATGGCGCACATAAATAGGCGCACCAAATACATCGAGCGCTCGATTGACAATATCGATGGCACGATCGACACCGGCACAAAAACCCCGCGGGTTGGCGAGTTTTATCTCCACCGCATGTGTCGTTGGCGCATCCGCGATAGCACTCATCAGCTTTCCTCTCCAATACTGACAATCTGCACATCGAAAATAATATCTTGGCCGGCCAATGGGTGATTAAAATCCACCGTAACCTGCTCAGCCGTAAACGCTGTTATAACACCAGGCAATTCAGCTTTTTGCGCATCGGCAAAAGACACCACTAAACCCTCGGCTAATTCCATATCGGCAGCGAAAGCCGTGCGCGGCATAACCTGCACATTATTGGGATTAGTCTGACCAAAACCATGCTCGGGAAGAATCACAAAGGATTCGCGTTGACCTTCGCGCATACCAAGCAAGCAGCGCTCAAACCCCTGCAGCATATTGCCATCACCCAAGGCAAATGTTGCCGGTTTAGCGTCAAAGTTTGAATCGATCACACTACCATCGCGTAGCGCGAGGGAAAAATGAATCGTTAATTGGCTGCCCTCGGCAACAACTCTATCGGACATAGCAATTTACTCAGCAGTTTTAGCTTCAGGCTTAGGGCGCAACATATCGAGCAGTAACATGACCACGCCGACGCAAATGGCGCTATCGGCAATATTGAACGCCGGCCAATAATGATCCTCGTAATGCAGCGAAATAAAATCCACCACATAACCAAACTGAACGCGATCAATTAAATTACCTATTGCGCCACTCAGCACCAAACTCAAGGCTGTCGACTCCCAGCGATTGGCGACCCCTAGTTTGGCAATCCACACCACAAGCACCACACTCACGACGGCGGCGATGGCGGTGAAAAACCAACGCTGCCAACCACCTTGGTCGCTCAGAAAACTAAAAGCCGCGCCAGGGTTGTGCAACAAGGTCCAATCAAAAAACGCCGTCACATACACCGGCTGACCGTAGCTAAGATGCTCAGTTGCCATCGCTTTTGTCACTTGATCTAAGCCAACAAAAACTGCGGCCAGCAGGTATATCAAACAGAGAAAACCCGACTTATTCAAATTAAGCAAAGTGGCGCTCCTCACCAGAACCGGTCACATTATCAACGCAGCGCTCGCACAACTCTGGGTGCTCGGCATTAGCACCCACATCGGCGCGGAAATGCCAACAGCGCGCACACTTAGGTTGCTGCGATTTAATGGCAATTACCTTAAGGCCTTTCACCTCGGTATCCTGGGCAACATCAGTAGCCGCCGCTAAGGGTTGGCAGTCAGCTTGCGACGCGATCAAAACAAAGCGAAGCTCATTTTTTAATTTCATTAAGGTTGCTGCCAGCTCATCCACTGCGAACAGAGAAACCTCTGCCGAAAGCGAGGCGCCGAGTTCACCGGCGGCACGTCGCTCTTCAAGCACCTTATTGACAGCATTCTTTGCCGCCGCAACCTGTTGCCATTCCGCTTTACTTAGCAGGCTAGCTGAACTGGCCTTGGGGAAGTCATACCACTTGGCGACAAACACAGACTCGGTGCGTTCGCCGGGAATAAATTCCCACATTTCATCGGCGGTGAAACTTAAAATAGGTGCTATCCAGCGAGCGAAGGCTTCAACTATGTGATGCAAAGCCGTCTGGGCAGAGCGACGAGCTAAGCTATTCTCTTGCGTGGTGTACTGGCGATCCTTAATGATATCCAAGTAAAAACCGCCCATATCCACCACACAAAAGTTATGTAACTTTTGATAGATCTGGTGAAACTGGTATTTATCGTAAGCCTTTAAAATCTCGCCCTGCAATTCAGCAGCGCGCTCTACCGCCCAGCGATCTAGCGCCAACAAATCATCCATAGCCACGGCGTGCTCAGCTGGCTCAAAACCAGTGAGGTTGGACAACATAAAACGCGCCGTATTGCGAATGCGGCGATAGGAATCAGCAGTGCGGCGCAATATTTCATCGCTCACACTCATTTCTGTGCTGAAATCCGTCGCCGACACCCACAGGCGTAACACGTCGGCACCTAAGTCGTTCATCACTTTTTGCGGTGGAATAACGTTGCCGATAGATTTGGACATCTTGCGGCCGTTTTCGTCCACGGTAAAACCATGGGTCAAAACAGCTTTATAAGGTGCAGTGCCATTAATGGCCACAGCCGTTTTGATCGACGACTGAAACCAACCGCGATGCTGATCCGAACCCTCTAAATAGAGGTCTGCTGGATACTGTAAATCGTCGCGACGGTTTAGTACCGCGTGATGCGTCACGCCCGAGTCGAACCATACATCGAGGGTATCTAACACCTTGGTGTAATTTTCCGCATCGGCGCCAAGCAACTCTTTCGGCTCAAGATCAAACCAAGCATCCATACCGGACTGCTCAACTCTCTTGGCCACTTGCTCGATCAAATTTACGGTGTCTGGGTGCAGCTCCTGGGTGTCCTTATGCACGAACAATGCAATAGGCACACCCCAGGTACGCTGGCGCGAAACACACCAGTCGGGCGAAGAATCCAACATGGAATCAATGCGCGCGCGCCCCCAATCGGGGAACCACTGAACACCGTCCACGGCAGCGCGAACATTTTTTAGTAAACCATTTTGCTGCATGCTCACAAACCACTGCGGCGTTGCACGGAAGATCAACGGCGTTTTAGTGCGCCAGCAATGCGGGTAAGAGTGGGTAATTTTACTGTGCGCCCAGAGCGCTTCGCGCTGCTTCAGCAAATCGATGACTTTATCGTCAACTTTATACACATGGTCGCCGGCAAAATACTCAACTTGGGGCCGGTAATTACCTGCGTCGTCGATATAGTTTAGCGTTCCTATACCATTGGCCTTGCCGACCACGAAGTCATCCATACCGTGATCGGGTGCTGTGTGCACACAGCCGGTACCGGCATCCGTGGTTACGTGATCGCCCAAAATGACCGGTAAATTTTTCTCATAAAAGGGATGCGATAGCTGCAGCTGATTTAACGCGCTGCCCTGAAAACGCAATAGCACATCGGCCTGCGCTAACTCGATTTGTTTTATCACCGCCTCATACAAAGCCTCGGCAACAATGATGCGCTCGTCGCCCGCCTGCACCAGCACATAATCTAGCGCAGCGTTGACGCTCACCGCCTGACTCGATGGCAAGGTCCAAGGCGTGGTGGTCCAGATAACCACCGATAACTTGCCGCTACCGGGCAATGTACCAACGCGCTTAGCCAAATCAGCCAAGTCGGCCACCGGGTAGCGGACATAAATCGAGTTAGAGGTTTTATCCTGATACTCGACTTCTGCTTCTGCTAGCGCAGAGCCACCCACCACACTCCAATACACCGGCTTAAAACCGCGCATCAAGTGGCCATTTTCAGCAATGCGACCCAGGGCGCGAATGATGTCGGCCTCGAATTTGAAATCCATGGTCAAGTAGGGATTATCCCAATCGCCAAACACACCCAAGCGAATAAAATCGGCCTTCTGCCCTTCCACTTGCTTAGCAGCGTACTCGCGGCATTTTTGCCGAAAAGTTTTGACATCCACCTTAACGCCAGCCTTGCCAATTTTCTTTTCCACATTGTGTTCAATGGGCAAGCCGTGGCAGTCCCAACCGGGCACGTAGGGCGCGTCAAAACCAGACAGTGTTTTCGACTTGACGATAATGTCTTTAAGAATTTTATTGACCGAGTGCCCGATATGAATATCGCCATTGGCGTAGGGCGGGCCATCGTGCAGAATAAATTTTTCCGCACCAGCGCGTGCCTGACGAATGCTGTCGTAAAGTTTACCGTCCTGCCACTTCTTCAGTGTTTGCGGTTCGCGGTTGGCAAGGTTTGCCTTCATCGCGAAATCAGTTTGCGGTAAATTTAGCGTGGGCTTGTAATCGGTCATGGTTTGTAAGCCAATAATTTCTAATGGATTGTCAAAAAATAGTTAATTTACTGTATTTCTAAAATACGCCTTGCCTGCTTCGATATCTGCTTGAAGCTGTGCGGCGAGCGCGTCCAGCGAAGCAAACTTTTGCTCCTCGCGCAGCTTGCTGCAAAAAATCACCTGAATGCTTTTGCCGTAGATGTCCTCGGAAAAATCAAACAAGTGAACTTCTAAAATCGGCTTGGCGTCGTCCAACACCGTTGGCCTAACCCCGACGTTAGCAACACCTTGATAACAAGCACCATCAATCACAACGCGAACGGTAAACACGCCATTGAGTGGCGAGCGATAGCGGTGCAAGTGCACATTCGCGGTAGGTACACCAATGGTGCGCCCCAGCTGCTGGCCACGCACAACTTTGCCAGCCATGCTGTAGGGGCGGCCGAGTAACTGCTCTGCTTGGGCAAAATCAGCCTGCTCTAACACCTCGCGAATACGCGTACTACTGACCCGCACATCGCCTAAGTTAAAGGTTTTGGTATTGCACACACCAAAACCCTGTTGCGCGCCGGCGGCCAGCAAAAAATTAAAGTCTCCAGCCCTGTCGCAGCCAAAGCGAAAATCATCGCCCACCACCAAGTATTTAACCGCCAACCCGTCTACCAATACCTGCTGGACAAATTGTGCTGCGGTTAAGTGGCGCAACTGGGCATTGAACGGCAGGCAAAATACCTGATCGACGCCTTGGTCAAATAAGGCCGTCACTTTATCGCGCAAGCGCATCAACCGTGCCGGTGCGCGCTCGCCAGAAAAATACTCGTGCGGCTGGGGCTCAAAGGTCATCGCCGTGGCTTGCACCTCCAAGGCCTTGGCCTTGGCGCGCAACTGTTTGAGCATCGCCTGGTGCCCCAAGTGCACGCCATCGAAGGAGCCAATAGTTAACACGCTGCCGCGATGGCTATCGCGCAGATTATGCAGACCATGAATGAAGGCTTGACGAGACACGTGTGAACCCAGATTTAACGAGGCAGCAGTATAACTCAGGCTAAAGCCCCGAGCACCTGCCGCCCCAGCAGGACGCCGATTAACCGATAATATCGATCAGCTCTACATCGAATACCAGTGCTGAAAAAGGTGCAATGGCACCACCGGCACCGCGCTCGCCATAGGCCAGCTGGTAGGGGATGTGCAGTTTCCACTTAGAGCCTACGGGCATCAATTGCAGCGCTTCGGTCCAGCCGGCAATCACGCCGTTGACGGGAAACTCTGCAGGTTGACCACGATCATAGGAGCTGTCGAACACAGTGCCGTCGATCAAAGTGCCATGGTAATGGGTGCGCACAGTGGCACTGGCCGATGGCTTGGCGCCTGTGCCTTCGTTAATCACTTCGTACTGTAAACCAGAATCTAGGGTGATCACGCCGTCGCGCTTGGCATTCTCAGCCAAATAAGCCTCGCCGGCACCGGAGGCCGCCTTGGCTTGCTCGGCCTGCTTGGCACGCATGCGCTCGCTAATAACTTGGAATGCCTGCTGCAAGTTCTGCTCGTTAACTTGGCTATGTTTGCCGGCTAATAAATCTGCCAAGCCCTCAACCACGGCATCTGCCGATAAACCCTCAAACGGATTGGACATCAACTGCTCTCCCATCTGGCGGCCAATCCCGTAGCTCACCTGCAATTCAACACTATCGAACTTATTTGACTCAGACATTACAAACCCATTATCCAAAAGGGTGACAGTCTATCAGATGTCACCGGCCAGATGCGATCGGCCAGATGCGGTCGGCCAGATGCGGTCGGCCAGATGCGGTCTGGCGCGACGTCAGTGGCACGAGCCTAGTGGATTCTATGGGGCGCCAGCTCTATTGCCTCGAGCCGATTGCCCAACACACTGACCAAGCCATTATTCCGATCTTCACCGGTAGCGGTAAATTCGAAACTGTAGATACGTCGAATACGAACCCAGCCGTTGGGGTCGCGCGCTACGCTCAACTTGTGCAGCACAACGGTGCTATCGAGCAGCTGAACACCCTGCTCCTCGCAGCGGCGATGTACCGCCTTGACCGATAGCTCCTTCAGCCGTGCCACTTGCAAGCTATACCAACCGAACCAAAAGATGCCGAAGATAAAAATAAGGTCAGTTATCTCAAGCATCAGTTTCTTCGTCTTTATTGCCGATCAGCACTTTATAGTTTTCACCGTAGTCAGCTAAATCTTCGGCCAGCAGCGCCTTAAATTGTTGACTGTAATCACTCAAAGATTGATCAAAGTCCTCCTTGAAGGACTTGCGATCTATCGAGCTAGCCGCCAAGGCATAGGCATTAAACCGCGCCGCTGCACACAGCAAGGCGCCGCCCACCTCAGTTAAACCCAGCGTCTCGGGCGCATCATTGGCCTGCTCAATAAACTTTTCCACCAGCGCCCAAAAGGCGTCATCTTGCTGAGCCATGCTCTTATCCTCAGTGATTCCGTAAATGTCTCAATCTCAAGCCGGTAAGCGTCAGCACCGCGATATAGGCAAAGAGTCCTGCGCAGCACAACAAGGCTAAATTCATCGCCCGCATCAACCAGCTCAACTCATGCCAAGATGGCGCCATAGTCAAACCTGCCAATAAAACTGCCGCCATAGCGATATTCGCCAGCAGCATCCGCCCCCCGTGCCGCAGCCACTCGCTATCGAGTGTAAGCACTTGCTTAGCACGCAGACCTTTAAATAACAGCCACGCATTCAACAGTGCCGATACAGAGGTGGCTAAAGCTAGGCCCACATGGCCCAAATTACAGTAATAATAAAGTGGCAGCACAAACGCCAAATTCAACACCATGTTGGCCACCATTGCGATAATGCCGATGCGCACGGGGGTTTTCATATCTTGGCGCGCGTAAAACCCCGGCGCCAACACCTTGATCAACATAAACGCGGTCAAGCCCACCGCATAAGCTTGCAGGCTGGCCGTGGACATGGCGATGTCCTGCGCGGTGGTTTTGCCGTACATGAACAGGGTGGTCAAAATGGGGCTCGCCAACAGCAGCAGCGCGAGCGTTGACGGCAGCGCAATCAAGAGCACCATGCGCAGCGACCAATTCAAGGTGGCGGAAAACTTCTCGCTATTCACACCTGCGTGCTGGCGCGACAAGCTCGGCAAAATAACCGTAGCAATAGCGACGCCAAACACGCCCAGCGGCAATTCGGCCAAACGGTCGGAGTAGTAAAGCCAAGACACAGACCCGGTGGGTAAAAAGGACGCCAGCACCGTATCGAGCAACAAGTTAATTTGACTGACCGACACGCCAAACAGCGCCGGCACCATTAAAGTGAGCACTCGCTTTACGCCAGGGTGTTGAAAATCAAGGCTCGGCACCGGCAGCAGATGCATGCGCACAAGAAACGGCAGCTGGAACACCAACTGGATACAGCCGGCCGCAAACACGCCCCAGGCCAAGGCCATCACCGGCACGGCAAACCAGTTGGAAGCCACCAGCGCGGCGAAGATTAAGGTGATGTTTAAAAACACCGGCGTTATCGCGGGAATGGCAAACCGGTCATAGCTATTTAAAATCGCGCCGGCAAAACCGGTGAGGGATATCAACATCAGGTAGGGGAAGGTGATACGAATCATATCGCTCACCAGGGCAAACTTCAGCGCATCGCCGGCGAAGCCTGGCGCAAACAGCCAAGCCACCAGCGGTGACGCAACACAGGCAAATACCGTCAACACAAACAGGGCCGAGCCAAGGCAACCGGCAACTGCGTTAATCAACTCCTTTACTGCGGCGTGGCTGCCATTCGACCGATACTCAGATAACACCGGCACAAAGGCCTGGGCGAAGGCGCCCTCGGCAAACAAGCGACGCAGGAAATTAGGGATTTTAAAAGCGACGAAAAAGGCGTCGGCGCCAGCTTCCGAGCCGATAAAGCGGGCAAAAACGATATCGCGCACCAAGCCTAAAATGCGCGACATAAAGGTCATTAGCGACACGACACCACTCGCTCTCAGCAAGCCGTGCTGGGCCTTGGGTCCTGCGGGTGGTGTGGGGGCATCGCTCACGGAAAGATTTCTACGCTAAATAAAGCCAGCGAGTTTACCGGTTTATTCGCGGCGGCAACACACCAGCTTGGAAAACGCAGAGGCGGTCGGCATCGGATAAGGGAAGACAGGCAATCGGCGCCTAATGATTTTAGCCCTAGTGCACCTTGCCGATACAAACTGACAACTAAAGCAATAAGCTCAACCCAGCAAACCAAAATCGGGAAAAGTTAGCAAGCGCCCACTAACGGGGAAATGCTCAGGTTGCGACCGCTACTCAACCTGCCAGAGCTCGTCGAGGTCTTTGAAAGCCCACTTATCGGTGGGCTCGCGGCTAACGATCTTCTCATCAACCTTGCTGGAGGCTAAATCGAGCAGGACCGGGGCGATACGAGTGTTGTTTGCCACACTAAAGAATACCTTCACCTTGGGCTTCAACAGAGCACCAGGACTTTGCTCCACAACAATACCTAGGCGATTAGACTGCAGGCGAACCAAAGAGCCAACCGGGTAAATACCTAAGCTTTTAACAAACCCCTGAAAAACCGCCTCATCGAAGTGCCCCTTACTCCACTCGGCCATCTTTTTTATCGATTCAGCCGGGTCCCAGCCTTTCTTGTACGGCCGATTAGAGGTGATGGCGTCATAGACATCGCACACTGCCGTCATCTTGGCAATCAAACTGATGTCCGCGTCGAGCAGCTTGTGCGGGTAGCCACTGCCATCGGTTTTTTCATGGTGATGCAAACAGGCATCCATCACCTCTTGGCTCGCATTGCCCGCCTCCACCAGCAACTCATAGCCCTTCTTCGGGTGCTGTTTGACGATATCAAACTCTGCGTCGGTCAGCTTACCAGCCTTGTTGAGGATCGACATGGGAATCAGCGCCTTGCCCATGTCGTGCAGCAGCCCCGCCAGGCCAGCCTCCTTCACTTGATCCTCGGGCAAGGCAAGCTCTCGCGCCAGCGCAATCATAAGTGCACACACGGCAACCGAGTGCATATAGGTGTACTCATCGGCGGTCTTCAAGCGCGCCAAACTGATTAAAGCCCCGGGGTTGCGGCTAACGGAGGTGGATATCTCCTCCACCATCGCCTTGCAGTGCTCGGCGTCCACCGCCTTACCCATACGCGCCTCGGAAAACATCTGCTCAACGGCAGAGCGCGCCCTATCACAAATTTTACGAGCTCGAGCCAACTCCTCGCCCATTGAAACCCGCTGCGGCTTGGCCTTAGCCTCAGATGCCGCCAATTGCTCCAAGTTTGGCTCTTCGACCGCCGGCAGGGCGCGCGCTTCAGCGTCGGATAGACCCAAGCCCTTTGTAGGATCGATCCACAGCTCGGTAATCGAGCTCTGCAAGATGCGCGCGAGATCGTCATCCGAAGCAAGCACGAAGCGGCTGCGCCAGAAGGGATGCTCCATCCACGAGCCGCAAAACTCCTCGATAAACATCCCTTTCTGCAACATCTGCTTGGGGATCTTCTGCATACCAAGCTTGCCCATCAACAACTACCACCCATCTGATTAATATCACCAACCAACTAAGCCTAGTGCCGGGTTGATCAAAACGCCAAAAGCCAAATCGATGTTGACATCATTTTGAAAATGAGCATAATGTCGCGTCCTAGATTTGTACCAAGTTATTCACAGGAGCAATACGGTGGCTAATTCACCCCAAGCTAAAAAACGTGCTCGTCAGAACGAGAAGGCTCGTAAGCACAACGCCAGCCTGCGCTCCATGACGCGCACATATTTGAAAAAAGTGCTCTCAGCGATCAAAGCTGGTGATCACGCTGCAGCTACCACGGCTTTTGCCGCAGCTGTACCTGTTCTTGACCGCATTGCGGACAAGGGCATCATTCACAAGAACAAAGCAGCTCGTCATAAGAGCCGCTTAAACGCGCAAATCAAAGCACTCGCTGCTTAATTTGAACGTTTTTGTGATGATCTAAAAAAGCCGGCGCAAGCCGGTTTTTTTATGCCTGAACCAAGCCGGACGGCCGGACCCTGCAAGCTGCAAGCTGCAAGCTGCAAGCTGCAAGCTGCAAGCTGCAAGCTGCAAGCTGCAAGCTGCAAAAAGTGTGGCCTCCCACTTTATCTAAGGCAACAAAAAGCCCCCTTTAAGGAGGCTTTTTGTTAGAAAAAAGGCGGGGCATCTCTGCCAACTTACCGCTTTTAGCCTGTAGCCTGTAGCCTGTAGCCTGTAGCCTGTAGCCTGTAGCCTGTAGCCTGTAGCCTGTAGCTTATCCAAACCCTAAATCAAACTTAACACCAAGTTATCTCGGTGAATAAGCTCCACCTGATCCACATAACCCAATACGCCTTCAATTTCGTCGCTGGGCAGGCCCGCAATGCGACGCGAGTCGAGGGCGCTGTAGTTCGACAAACCGCGCGCCACCTCGTTGCCCTCGGAATCCAAGCACAGCACCATGTCGCCCCGGTTGAAGGTGCCAAACACCCCCGTCACGCCCACCGGCAGCAAACTGGAACCCTGAGTGCGCAAACTATGGGCTGCGCCATCGTCGATGATGTATTCGCCACAGGTCTGCAGGTGCCCGGCCAGCCAATTCTTACGCGCCGTTTTCGGCTCCTCATCGGCCAATAAAAGCGTGCCCAATTCCTCACCTTTCGATAGACGGTCGATCACATTATCGATACGCCCACCCACAATCACGGTATGCGTGCCCGAGCGCGCCGCCAAACGCGCCGCCCGCACCTTGGTCACCATGCCACCACGACCCAAAGCACCGCCGTCGCCGGCCATGGCATCTAAACGCTCGTCTGAGGCAGGCAAGCGGTTGAGCATCTTCGCATTGGGGTTGGAGCGCGGATCGGCGTCGAACATGCCGTCTTGGTCAGTGAGCAGAATCAGCACGTCGGCTTCCACTAAGTTGGCCACCAAGGCGCCCAAGGTATCGTTGTCGCCAAAGCGAATTTCTTCGGTGATAACCGTGTCGTTTTCGTTCACCACCGGCACCACACCCAACTCAATCAGGGTGTTTATGGTGGAGCGAGCATTGAGGTAGCGCTCGCGCGAGGCGAGATCGTCGTGCACCAACAAAATTTGCGCGGTTTGAAGGTTGTATTTGAGAAATTCTTTTTCGTAATTATGCACAAGGGTCATCTGACCTACCGCGGCAGCCGCCTGCAACTTATGCATTTCATGGGGCCGTGTGGTCCAGCCCAGGCGCCGCATACCGGCCGCTACAGCACCGGAAGACACCAACACAAGCTCGATACCCTGTGCCCGTAAACGACCCATTTGCTCAACCCATCCCGCAATAGCCGGTCTATCTAAACCCTGGCCATTATTGGTTAACAGCGAGCTGCCAATCTTTACAACCCAACGTTGTTTATTGACGATTTCAGTGCGTTTACCACTGGTATCCATGAAACTCCTTCCCTATATTGTTGTGAATGGACGTTGCGAAATTCTTCCTGCGCTATGCCGCAAAGCGCTAGGGCTCATAGACAAACTCGACGTCGTAGTCATCTTCATTCCAATCGTCGTCATCGCCACCATCTTCGCCCGCCGCTTTGCGCTCGGCCTTGCGTGCGTGGTAGCGCTCGCGCAATTCGGCAATGCGCTCGCGCGCCTCGCGCTGCATTTGCTCCTGCGCTTGAAGCTCGGCCTCAGCCTTATCGGGATCTTCCTCTTCAGCCTCCCAAACAGCTTCCAAGTGATCCATCAAGCGGCCCGCTAATTCTTCAGTGCCCTGCTGATTAATACCGGCAATTTTAAATACCGGGCCCTGCCAATCCATCGCCTCAATGAGCTCATCGCAACGGGCATTGAACTCTTCCTCGGGCAGCAAATCGGCCTTATTAAGCACCAGCCAGCGCTCGCGCTCAGCTAGTGTAGGGCTAAAGGCATCTAGCTCTTTGGCAATAGCCAGTGCATTTTCTGTGGGGTTAGACTCATCAAAAGGCGCCATATCCACAAGGTGCAACAGTACCCGGCAACGGGTTAAGTGCTTCAAAAAACGAATACCCAAGCCGGCACCCTCAGAGGCGCCCTCAATTAAACCGGGTAAATCCGCCACCACAAAACTGCGGTGCGCCTGCACCTTTACCACACCTAGGTTCGGCACCAGCGTGGTAAACGGATAGTTAGCCACCTTCGGCTTGGCCGAGCTAACCGCGCGAATAAAGGTCGACTTGCCCGCATTGGGCAGCCCCAGCAAGCCCACATCGGCCAGCACTTTTAACTCCAGCTTCAAGGTGCGCTGCTGGCCCTCGCTGCCGTGCGTGGTCTTGCGCGGCGCGCGGTTCGTTGAGCTCTTAAAGCGCAAATTACCTAGGCCGTGCCAACCACCGTGCGCCACCATCAACTGCTCGCCAGCGGCCTTGATGTCGCCCAAAATTTCGTTGGTTTCGGCATCGATAATCGTGGTGCCCACCGGCACCTTTAAAATAACGTCGTCACCTTTAGCCCCCGTGCACTGAGCCGGGCGACCTTTCTCGCCATCGGCGGCGCGATATTTGGGCTGGTAGCGATAGTCGATCAAGGTATTGAGGCTAGCATCGCCCTCCAAATACACACTGCCGCCATCGCCGCCGTCGCCGCCATCTGGGCCACCGTTTTCGACAAATTTTTCACGGCGAAAGCTCAGACAGCCGTTACCACCCTTACCGGCGGCTACAAAAATGGGCGCCTCATCAACAAACTTCACACGTTACTCCTGCCGCAATGGGCGGTATTTGCCAGCCTACAGCTGAAAAATTACATAAAGACTAAAACGCAAAAAGCCCCATCGCGGACGACAGGGCTTTCCGTAAAACCAAGAGCTATACGCCGAAATTAGGCAGCAGGAATAATGCTGACGAATTTACGGTTGTTAGCGCCTTTTACTTCAAACTTCACTTCACCGGTAGCCTTGGCGAACAAGGTGTGATCCTTGCCAACACCAACGTTCTCACCTGCGTGGAAACGAGTTCCGCGCTGACGAACCAGGATGTTACCTGCTAATACTACCTGACCGCCAAAGCGCTTTACGCCAAGACGTTTACTTTCGGAATCGCGACCGTTACGGGTACTACCGCCAGCTTTTTTGTGAGCCATGAGTCAATACTCCTTTAATTAAGCTTTGATGCTAGTGATTTTAACTTCGGTGAACCACTGACGATGACCTTGACGCTTCATCGAGTGCTTACGACGACGGAACTTAACAATTTTTACCTTGTCAGCACGGCCGTGGCTTACAACTTCTGCGGTAACCAGTGCGCCTTTAACAACAGGCTCACCCAAAGAAACTTTGTCGCCATTGGCAACCAATAGCACTTTGTCGAACTCGATCTTGCCGCCAGTGGCAACTTCGATCTTTTCTAGCTTAAGGGTTTCACCCTCGATCACACGGTGCTGCTTACCACCGCTTTCGAATACTGCGTACATATTTCCGCTCCAATTCACAAAACTGGACGACACGAAGTAGCGCACCTATTGTCAGGCTTGCATTTTATCAACTTGCGTCGTGTGCAATTTCAGGGTGCGCGATTCTACTTCATCGACCAACTAACCGCAACCTCCTTATGTCATACTTCTTCACTAACCTTGACACCCCCACTCGCCCTGCCTAGCATGCGATCCGCCCAGACCTGCAAAGTGAAACTTCTATGTTGTCTTTCCACAAAGCCGTTGCCGCTGATTTCGAGCAGGTCAACCAACTTATCATCAAGCAGCTGCACTCAGATGTCGGGCTGGTGGAGAATATCGGCCACTACTTAGTAGAAGCAGGCGGCAAGCGCTTGCGCCCACTACTGGTGCTGCTTTGCGCCAACGCGCTGGGCTACAAGCAAGCCGCGCGGCTCGACCTGGCCGCCATTATCGAATTTATCCACACCGCCACGCTACTGCACGACGACGTGGTGGATGTATCGGCCCTGCGCCGTGGCCGCCCCACCGCCAACGCCCAATGGGGCAACGCGCCCTCGGTGCTGGTGGGCGACTTCCTCTACTCGCGCGCCTTTCAGATGATGGTCGGCATCGGGCGCATGGAAATCATGAACATCCTTGCCAATACCACCAACGTCATTTCCGAAGGGGAAGTGCAGCAGCTGGTCAATGCCAAAAACCCAGACATTAGCGAAGCCGACTACTACACCGTCATTCACAAAAAGACTGCGGCACTATTCGAAGCTGCCTGTGAATCAGCAGCACTACTCGCCGGCGCACCGAAAGACACTCAAGAACAACTAAGAGCCTATGGCTATCACCTAGGCCTAGCCTTCCAACTGGTCGATGACGCCCTAGATTACGAAGGCGATGCCGCCACACTGGGCAAAAACGTCGGCGACGACTTAGCCGAAGGCAAACCCACACTGCCGCTATTGCGCGCTATGGCTCTCGGTGACGCAGAGCAAAAAGCGCTGATCGCGCAGGCTATCCGCAGCAGCGACGCCAGCCTGCTCGGCCAAGTACTGGCCGTGGTAAAAGCCACCGGCGGCTCCACCTACACCCTAGATGCAGCCAAGCATCAAGCCCAACAAGCGATAGCCAAGCTGGCTGTTTTACCCGACTCCAGCTATAAACAGGCCTTGGTCGATCTGGCCAATTTCAGCGTAGCCCGCGACCATTGACCCGCTGTTTAGCCTAAGATCTAGGCTAGACAACCACTCCTCAGCCGGTAGAATGGCGGGCTTTGCAGACTGGGCTTTGGCCCCACCACGAAGAAAGGCGATATATGATCCCTGCTGACAGAAAGAATGCCTACACACGCGACGATTTACTCGAGTGTGGCCATGGCCGCATGTTTGGCCCGGGCAACGCCCAACTACCCATTCCCAACATGCTGATGCTCGACCGCATCGTGCATATCGCGGCCGAAGGTGGTGAGTTTGGTAAAGGTGAAATTGTCGCCGAGCTGGATATCAATCCAGACCTCTGGTTTTTCGACTGCCACTTCCCCGGCGACCCGGTCATGCCAGGCTGCCTCGGCTTAGATGCCATGTGGCAGCTAGTGGGCTTCTTCCTCGCCTGGAAAGGCAACCCCGGTCGCGGACGTGCGCTGGGCTCAGGTGAAGTGAAATTTACCGGCCAGATTCTACCCACGGCGAAGAAAGTCACCTACCACATTAACTTAAAGCGCGTGATCGAGCGCAAACTGATCATGGGCATCGCCGATGGTCGCGTATCCGTTGACGGCAAAGACATTTATTTCGCCAAAGACCTACGCGTCGGCTTATTTGGCAACACAGACGCCTTCTAATAATATCCATTTGCATTGGCAATCCAAAAAGCAGCTATCGCACTCTTGTGCGATAATTGCCAGATCGAGCGCTCGCACCTTTCGACGAGGCTCGACCTAACTTCAATCAGAGGTCACTTATGAAACGCGTAGTAGTTACCGGCTTAGGCATCACTTCCTGCATCGGAACTGACAAAGCATCCGTTGTCGAGGCTCTGCGCGAAGGCCGTTCAGGCATTCGCTTCAAGCAAGAATATGCGGACATGGGCTTTCGCAGCCAAGTGGCTGGCGTTGTTGATATAGACCTGAAAGAACACATAGACCGCAAAACCTTGCGCTTCATGGGCGATGCTGCCGGCTACTCCTACGTGGCCATGAAGCAGGCGATCGAAGACGCCAAGCTGAGCGAAGAGCAGGTATCGAACGAGCGCACTGGCCTGATCATGGGCTCTGGTGGCGCCTCGTCGGCCAATTTAGTTGAATCCGCCGACATTGCCCGCGAGAAAGGCATCAAGCGCGTTGGCCCCTACCGCGTCACCCAAACCATGGGTTCGACGGTATCGGCTTGCTTGGCCACGCCGTTCAAAATCAAAGGCTACAACTACTCCATCTCCTCTGCCTGCGCCACCAGCGCACACTGCATTGGCAATGCGATGGAATTGATTCAGATGGGCAAACAAGACATCGTCTTTGCTGGCGGCGGCGAAGAAGAGCACTGGACCTTAACCGCGCTGTTCGATGCCATGGGCGCCTTGTCTACCAAGTACAACGAAACCCCACAGCAAGCCTCGCGCGCCTACGACGCCGAGCGCGATGGCTTTGTGATAGCCGGTGGCGGTGGTTGCTTGGTGCTAGAAGAATACGAGCACGCGAAAGCCCGCGGCGCGAAAATTTACGCAGAACTGGTTGGCTACGGCGCCACGTCTGACGGCTACGACATGGTTGCGCCCTCGGGCGAAGGCGCGCAGCGCTGCATGAAGATGGCCATGTCTACTGTCAATGGCGACATCGACTACATCAACTCGCACGGCACCTCCACCCCCGTGGGCGACATGGCCGAGCTGGGCGCGATTCAAGCCGTGTTCGGCGACAAGTCACCAGCCATCAGCTCGACCAAATCCCTCACCGGTCACTCATTAGGCGCCACCGGTGTTCAAGAAGCCATCTACTGCTTGTTGATGATGGAAAACAAATTTTTGTGCGCCAGCGCCAATATCGCGGCCCTAGATGAAGCGGCCAAGGGCTTAAACATTTTAACCGAGCGCAAAGAAGTGGCTATTAAGCGCGCCATGTCGAACAGCTTCGGCTTCGGCGGCACCAATGCCTGCCTCGTGTTCGAAAAGCTAGACTAAGCAATACCCGCTACATAAAAACACCCGCAGCAGCGGGTTTTTTTATGCTCGAAAATCTAATTATTAACATTTAGCTGAACATCTAAGCTCAACACCTAAAACCAACAGCTAAGTAACCCAGCGCAGCCTAGTCATTTTCCACCACCGCAGAATCCACTTCGGCGAGCAAGCCGCGCCGATCTAACCAGCGCCGCACAGCGGGGCGCAAGCCTTGGCGCCAGCTTCTCGGCTGCAATCCAAAGCAATCGCGCAAACGCCTAACCTCTAACACGGCACTGTTGTCGGTTTCCGTTTCAATGGCCTCCAACTGCAACAGCCGTCCGGTCTCCGCTTGCACCATGTCTTGAATCTTGTGAGCAAATACCGACTCAGAACACACATCGCTGCTGCCGAAATGCATCACGCCCCAGTTGTTGGCACCGTAAATAATTTGCTGGGTAACCGCGTATACCGCGCGCACCACATCGCTAACCATTACCGGCGTACCGCGCCAATGCTCGCTGATAACTGTCGACCGACCGGCTTCAAAATCGGCCAGCAACCGAGCCAGCAAACTGCCGCCCTCGGTGGACAGCACCCAGCTCGAACGCAACACCAAAGACGAGGGAAGCGCGCCCAAGATCGCAGACTCAGCCTGGGCGAAAGCCTTGGACAAATCGCTTGCCGCCTTCGGCACATCCGCCTCGGTGTGGCTGACCTTGCCCTCGCCATGAAAAATCCGGTAGCTCGACAGGTGTAACACCGAGGCCGACGATCCGGCCAAACACCGACCCAAACACTCGGCGCCGTCGGCTAACAAATCGGGCTTAATCGCCGTGCCCTCGCCCCAGCCGATGGTGTTAAGCACGAGATGCGGTTTGACTTCGGCTAGGTATTCGCGCACTTGCGACTCATCGCGCCAACTCAGCTCGGCTGGATGCTCGGCAACAAAACGAAATGTTGTGGACTCGAACTTATTTCTCAGGCCAATACCTAAAGGGGAGGAAGTGTCCGTTAGCAGAATATTAATGGCCATAGTTAAGAGGGAAACACGCTACCGATAAAATAATGAAAGTAGAGATACTCTACTCGCCCGAGACCCGCTTGACGAGACTCAGGTCACCAATTGGGAAGATTAGCCGCCACATCGGCCCATCCGGTGCCCGAATTGACTATAGTTCGGCTCTTCGGCATTTGTACAAATGCCAAGACCCGTTAGACTAGGGCCTGCGATCAAAGCCGTTAACATTTTACTGGGCCTCGCGAGCGCCAAAACCAGCGCCTAGCAGCGTCGACCCAATGAGCGGTAACAGACCTAAGCCCTTGCTTCACGGACGACACACATAATGGAGTTTTCACAAGTATCGCTCACGGCCTTTTTATGTGCCGCCATTCTAGCTTGGGTGCTAGCTGGGGTATTATTTGCCGGCCGACGCAAAAACCCCCAGCTACTCGGCTTTGGCGGCGCGGCGGTTATCCACGGCGCTAACTTAGTCGCCATTGCCCTCACCTTTAGCAACTTCGCGATTTCGCCCTACTATATTTTAGTGCTCGAGTGCCTACATTTTGCCGCCTGGGCACTCGCCTTGCGCCACATGCTCACCCGCACCAACCGGCACAAACTCCCCACCAGCTTGAACGTGCTGTTCGCTATTAGCTGGCCGGCCACGGGGCTAGTACTGCTTTCGGCAATCACTGAGTTCGAGCCGCTGTATCACTTTTCTACTTGGGTGGCGCTGCTGCTGTCGGTCGCCTGTCTCGTCTGTGTCGAGCAAGCCTATCGCTACGCCACAGAAAATAACCGGCAAAATAAATTAATTACCCTAAGCCTTGGCGCACTGTTTTTATACGACGTGTATCTCTATAGCCACGCGATCATTTTCCAAGAATACGACCCCTTGCTGTGGCAATCTCGCGCCGCCGTGTCCATAGGCGTGTGCTTATTTATCGCGCTTGGCAGCCAAGTACTGGGCCAACAGGGGCCGCTGCCGGCAAACCTCGTGCTGTCGCGCCCTATAGCTTTCTACACCACCTCGCTGGTGGCGGTGGGCAGTTTGTTTATGGTGCTCTCACTCGGCGGCTACTATGTACGCATCTACGGCGGCAACTGGGGTTCGGTGGTTTACAGCTTAGTGCTTATTGCCGCCACGTTAATGATTGTCACGCTGCTGATGAGCTCGCGCTTACGGGCACGCCTGTCGGTGCAAATTAATAAACACCTATTTCGCCATAAGTACGATTACCGCAGCGAATGGCTTCGGCTCATTAATTTTTTAGCCCTGCCGGCCAATGAAGAAGAGGCGAACGAACGCGCGTTTCTCGCCGCCGCATCCATTACTAAAGCCTTAGGCGGTGCACTTTGGATACGCAAATCGGACCAATTTGTGCCGGTGTTTCAGCTCTCGATTAACAGCCAATTGCATCTCGCCAAAGAGCCGGCCAACAGCCCCTTCTGTAAAAATATGCTGGAGGCTGAATGGATTTATTTTCCCGCAGCCAAAGATAATCAAACACTCAGCCAGCACAACGAGTTATTGCCACTGTGGGCAGAAAACATTCACGAGCTTTGGCTTATTTTCCCGCTCATTGCCGGCAAAGAATTGATTGGCTTTATGGCCTTAAGTGAACCGCAAACAAGCAGCCTATTAACCTGGGAAGATTTAGACCTACTCAAAACCACCGGCCGGCAGTTGGCCAGCTACCTGAAGCTGCACCAGCAATCTGAGCAGCTAGCGGAGAACCGCCAATTCGACACCTACAATAAGCTTGTGGCCTTTATTATCCACGACCTCAATAACTTAATTGCCCAGCAAGCTCTGGTGGTAAAGAACGCCGAAAAACATAAACACAACCCAGCCTTTTTCGACGACGCCATCAGCACTATCGATAGCTCGGTCGAGCGCATGCGCAACCTATTGAAAAAATTA
The DNA here is from genome assembly GCF_030409605.1 of Simiduia curdlanivorans. Taxonomy (NCBI): domain Bacteria; kingdom Pseudomonadati; phylum Pseudomonadota; class Gammaproteobacteria; order Cellvibrionales; family Cellvibrionaceae; genus Simiduia; species Simiduia curdlanivorans. Next base: position 1,522,558 of record NZ_JAUFQG010000004.1, on the reverse strand, counting down.
AAGCGCGGCAAAAATGAATTGATCGAAGAAATTAAAATCACCGATGCCGTGCGTCAAGCAATAGAAGAATGCCGCTCGGGCAAGCAACAACTGACCAGCCAATTAGATAAAGTCACCCATACCATTCACGCCGATGAAGTGCGTCTAGTCATGACCATCAGCCACTTCATCAAAAACGCACTCGATGCAACCGACGAAGATGGCGGCGTGCATGTTACACTCGGCGTCGACAACAACACCGCCTGCATCACCATACAAGATACCGGCTGTGGCATGGATTGGGATTTCATCAACAACCGCCTATTCAAACCCTTTGACACCACCAAATCGGGCAAGGGCATGGGCATTGGTGCATACCTATCCCGCGAGTACATAAAAGAACTCGATGGAACGTTGGATGTATTCTCAGAAGTCGGCAAGGGCACAAAAGTCACCTTCACCCTGCCGGTATTAGAACCCACACCTTTTGCAAGCTAGGGAAGCAAGGCCAAGATGAACAAACCCGAAGACAAACCCATATTGCTGATCGTCGAAGATGACCGCGGCCTGCAAAATCAATTGCGCTGGCATTTCGACCAATATGAAACCGTCTTCGCTGAAACCCGAGACGACGCCAGCACTGCGGTAAGAAAACACGAGCCAGCCGTCATCATCCAAGACCTCGGCCTACCCCCCGATCCAGATGGCACCGCCGAAGGCTTTAAATGCGTACAGGAAATTTTGCGCATATCGCCCACCACTAAAATCATTGTGATGACCGGCAAAACCGATCAAGAGCACGCCATCGCCGCGATCGGCATGGGCGCCTACGACTACTATCAAAAACCGGTCGACCCAGATTCCCTCGACCTCATTGTTCAGCGCGCCTTTCACATTCACCACCTAGAGCAAGAAAACCGGCGCCTGCAAACCCAACGGCAACAGCCGCTGGAAGGCCTGCTCACCAACGACCCCGCCATGCTGAAGATTTGCCGCACGCTGGAAAAAATTGCCCCGGCCAACGTCACCTGCTGCTTGCTGGGCGAAAGCGGCACCGGCAAGGAAGTCATGGCACGCGCCATCCATCAGCTCAGCCCGCGCAGCGACCAACGCTTTGTCGCCATTAACTGTGCCGCCGTGCCCGAAAATTTAATTGAGAGCGAACTGTTCGGCTACGAGAAGGGCGCCTTCACCGGCGCCGCCAAACAAACCCTCGGCAAAATAGAAACCGCCAACAGCGGCACCCTATTCCTCGATGAAATTGGCGATATGCCCCACAATCTACAGGCTAAATTACTGCGCTTTTTACAGGAGCGCGTGATCGAGCGGGTGGGAGGCAGAACTGAAATTAGCGTCGATGTGCGAGTAATTTGTGCCACCAATAAAAACCTCAAAGACATGGTGGCGGCCGGCTCCTTCCGCGAAGACCTCTACTACCGAATCAGCGAAATCACCATCGACATACCGCCACTGCGCCAACGCGATGGCGACAAAGTACTGCTAGCACGCCACTTCAAGCGCCAATTTGCCAAAGAGCACGAGCAAGTGATCACCGATTTCACCACCGACGCCATCGCCGCCATAGAGGCTTACGAATGGCCTGGCAATGTGCGCGAAATGGAAAACAAAATAAAACGCGCGGTGATTATGGCCGATAGCAAAATGATCAACTGCGACGATCTAGGCCTGTGCCAAGAAGCTGAGCTGAGTTTGAATTTGCGCCAGGTGCGCAACGATGCAGAGAAGGCCGCAATAACCCGCGCCCTATGCATGACCGATAACAACATCTCCACCGCGGCGAAACTGTTAGGCATCACTCGCCCGACATTTTACGACCTAATAAAAAAGCATGACATTACAATTACCTCTACCTAGGCCAATTTAATTAACCTCAAGACAACACACTGTCGAAAAAGCTTACAACCACTAGAGATCTGTCACACTTTATCGATTTGGCGCCTAAATCCATTGCCAAAGCCATGGCCGACAGGCACATTCCCCTGCGTCATAACGATGTGCGGAAAACTGATACAAAATGCGATATAGGTACTCACTCGCAACACTACTCACCCTCATTGCGCTCACCAGCGCTTGCGGCGGTGGCGCAAAGAATCCCTATGTCCCTGGTGTAGAACCGGTGCCAACGCCTACACCCTCGCCAACACCTACACCCTCGCCAACCCCAACACCCGAGCCAACCGATGGCTGGGTGAGTGGGCAAGTACTGTTAATCTGGAACCCACCTACAGAGCGAGAAAACAAGGAGCCAATTAGCATTAATGAGATTGGCGGTTACGAAGTGCGCTACCGCAAACAAGGACAAGCTGAGTACACCTACATTCTTTATGAAGACAATAAAATTGAATCTCACACCTTCGCCAACCTCGAAGGTCTCTATGAATTTCAAGTCGCGGTTTTTGATGTAAATGGCCTGTACAGCCAATTCGCAAAGGTTACGCCGTTCAACTAACAACGCCGGCAATCACACACGTTGTTATTTTTTAGCTTTCACAGACCTACGGTGACTGCTCCTCTCCTAGGAAAATCTTAATGCTGCTTAAGTCTTAAGTTCTCAACTTGAGCGCTCAAATCAAAAATTCGACGCCCTTCACTAAACGAATAAACGATCACCCCAACCTGCAGCACCTGAGCCAAATCTGGCCGATTATACACTGCGAGCACTTGCCATTCAGGCTCATCAAATGACTTTGCTTTAATGGTAAACACCTCGCCACGCCGCACAATACTGAGATCTGCGTCGCCAGATGGCCAGTCTATGGCGCTGACATCACTTCGCCCATCGCGCGTGGTTTTCATCTCGAGTTGCAACTTATCACGGCGAAAACCAATGACATTAAACACATAATTTTCGCGGGCAAACCAAGCATCGCCTTTAGGATCTCGAAAAATAATCCCACCAAACTGCCACTCGGCATCCGGGAAACTACTTAGATCTGAAGATTTTCGTGTCTTAATCCTCGCCGATAGCTCACCGTCGCCAGCGAAGTATCGGTACATCATCGGTCCCCGCTGATTGTGGTACCACACACTTTCATGAAGCGTCTGCAGAAAAATTTTTTGCCCATCAAATTTTTTATCGACTAATCCCGGTTGGAACCATCGCCAAACTGCACTATTTTTCTCGTTATCAAGCCTAGCTAACTCGGGGTAGTCTAAAATCCAGGCATGTAATGTTTCTGTTACAGGGCTTAACAGGCTAGATGTCCAACGGAAATAGGTTGAATCCCGCTTTGACGAAACCAACATTAGCGCCGCTACTAACAAAGCCAAAGCAGCAAATAATATAAAGACTAAAGAAATCACCGTCATGTTTGACTTCATTTACCCATCTTCTTGTTAAATAACTTGCCAAAAAAGCCACCGTGGTTTACAGGTTTCTCCTTTTCTGCCGAAGATACTGCTACGAATAATTTTGCCGCCAGTTGCGCCAATGAATCCAGCATCAGATCCTGCGTGGTTATCTGCACACCAAAGGATTCTTCGATTTTAGAGCGAACCTGGAGTGCCAGCATGGAATGACCACCTAACTCAAAAAAGTTTGCGTCTGCGCTTACTCGCGCTATACCAATAGCATTTTCCCATATTTGGGCAAGCACTTTTTCCGCATCACTTGTTGGCGCGATAAACTCATTGACCTCACTTACTTGAGCGAAGGGGCTCGGCAGCGCCTTTCGATCAACTTTACCATTGGGAGTCAACGGCATAGAACTAATATCTACCACATGCTGAACAACCATATACTCAGGCAAATGCGCCCGAAGATAGCGGCGAATTTCAGACGTAGTAAGATGTAGATCTTTCACAAATTGGACATAACCGACCAGCCGTTTATCCATATCGCTAAGCTCTTCCACCGTAACGACGCAGCGCTCTACCTGCTCAAGCTTTAACAATATTTGTTCAATTTCTTCCAGCTCAATTCGAAAACCTCGAATTTTAACTTGCGTATCTACACGGTTTAAATATTCCAAATTGCCATCTTCGCGCCAACGCACCAAATCACCGGTGCGATACAGTTTTGCGCCAACAACTGAAGGCCTAAACATATCATCAATAAATCGCTGAGCTGTTAAATCAGCTTGGCCAAGATACCCAGTAGCAACCCCATCGCCGCCAATATACAACTCCCCGGGAACACCAATGGGTTGCAATTTCAGAGCATCATTCAACACATAGCATTGTGTATTTCCAATCGGCTGCCCAATAGGAATAGAGTCGATATCCGCGTCGATTTTGTAACAAGTTGACCAAACCGTCGTTTCTGTGGGGCCATACATATTCCATACGGCACCAGCTCTTGCCAGCAAAGCAGACGCCAAGTCACGTGGAAAAGCTTCGCCACCGCACAATGCTTTAAAATCCCCACCACCTTCCCAGCCCGACGCTAATAACATACGCCACGTGCTCGGCGTAGCCTGCATGACAGTCACCTGATATTCATGCAGCAACCGCTTTAAGCGATGACCATCGCTTGTATCATCTTTACTGGCGAGCACAACGGTGGCGCCAACGGTTAATGGTAAAAACAACTCCAACACTGATATATCAAATGAGAGCGTGGTAACTGCAAGCAATTTATCGCTACTGTGAATACCAGGGCGTAACGCCATTGCCGTTAAAAAATTAGTCACCGCGCCATGGCTAATCTGAACACCTTTTGGCAAACCCGTTGAACCAGATGTAAAAATAACATACATCAATGACGTCGCCGGGGGATAGTTCATTTGCATAGATTCACAGGCCGCTATCGCGGGCCAATCGATATCAATATTTATTCGTTGACATGAATAATCCGGCAGTGAATGAGTTAAACCTGATTCACTCACCAGCAAGGATGCATGAGACTGTTCAAGCATATAGAGCAGCCGATCATTCGGGTAATCAGGATCAAGTGGCACATAGGTCGCACCGGTTTTTATAACGCCCAGCAAACCCACCAATAAGTTGACAGATCGCGTCAGACTAATTGCTACATAGTCTCCAGCCTTAATCCCCTGCGAGATCAAATAATTAGCCACTTGATTGGCGCGTTGTTCCAACTCCACATAGCTTAGCTTGCTATCACCATTAACAACGGCTATAGCCTCGGGTGTTCTCGCACATGAATTTGCAAACAGTTCCGGTAGACTTTGCGCGGCAGGAGTTGGCACCGACGTTTCATTCCACCGGATGAGCAAATCACACTCATCGCCAGACAGCAGGTCAATGGATGCCAAGGGAAGATGAGAATTTTCCATCAATGAATCCAAAAGCGTTTCAAAATTAGCTGCAAATCTCGATATCGCCGCTTCATTGTGTATATCTGTGTCATAGCATATCGATCCAGAGAGCTGCCCATTATTTTCCCACATCCATACATGCAGCTCATACATTGCACCCCCGTTATGATAGTTCAATGATTCACATTTTAGGCTACTCAATCTCAAATCTTGCGGCGGCTCTTGAAAAACAAAGCTAACTTGAAATAAAGGATTGGTAGCAGTGCTGCGCTTTTTTACGCACGCATTTACAATTGATTCGAAAGATATATCTTGATTTTCAAAAGCAAAAATCAAGGTGTCTTTAACCACGCACCCCAACTCAATAAAACTTTTATCTTTATGTACCATAACTGGTATTGGCAGGGTATTGATGAAGCTACCAATCACAAGCTCTAACTCCGGAAGGCCACCGCGCAATGTGAACGGTGTACCAACAACAATATCTTCCTGACCACTAAGGCGCGATAATAATATCGTGTAAGCTGAAAAAAGCGTTTGGAAAATTGATATTTTATTTTTATGACTATATACCTTCACTTTATCAGATATAAGTTTGGTGAAAGAAAAGCGAAGCTCAGCACCCTCGCCCGACGAGATAGTAGGTTTTAACCCATTAGTTGGCAGCATTAACTGACCTGAAAAAGGTGCCAACTTATTTCGCCACAACTCAATCTTTTCACTCGTCTCTTGATGATGTTCTCTGCTCCACATCACATAGTCTACATACTGCAATTCTGGCTCATCGAGGTTCGGCTCGAGACCCTGACAGTAGGCATCATATGAGCATTGAAGCTCCTTCATCAGCTGTCCAACTGCCGCGTGATCTACCGCCACATGGTGGACAACCAAATAAAATACAAAGCAATTTTTAGACTCTTCCAATAACCCAGCACGAACTATTTCACTGGTCCCTAGATCAAAACTCGATCTAATATTTTTAGTAACTAAATCGTGAATAGCCTTCGCTGCGCCATCCGGACTGGCAGAAAATGATTGATAGTGACAAGTAAAATCAGCCGACGCAGAAACGCGTTGAACTAATTTACCGTCCGATATGACATATTGCGTTCGAAGTATTTCATGGCGCTGTACGATATATTGAACAGCGGACTGCATAGCCGCGACATCAAGCCCTCCTAATATTCTTACAACCACTGGAATGTTATAGGCAGGGTTGTCAGGCGCCATCTGATTTAGCATCCAAAAGGCTGACTGCGCCGGAGACACCGGAAACTCATACACCTCATTCACTTCAGTTTCTAACATTTAGTTTATCTTTATCTAGTTTACACATCTTGGAAATCAGCTATTTTTAATTTTATGGGCACTACGAGAAACACGAAGTATTTTTTTTGCTTCAACGGCAGGCCCTTCCTTTAGTTCGTCGATCAACACCGCCCAATCCTCGATCTTAGGCTCATCAAACAACTTGGACATTTGCAAGTTAATTGAAAATTCTCGATTTATCCTAGCCACCATGCGAATGAGTAGCAACGAGTGACCGCCTAACTCAAAGAAATTTTCACCAAGCCCTACCCGCTCTACGCCTAAAACGTCTCGCCAAAGCTTAGCCAGCGCAATTTCCGTACTCGATTTAGGCGCAACAATCTGACTCGCCTCTAGCATGGGGTCAGATAAGGCACACCTATCAATTTCACCAGACACGAGTCGCGGCAAATGTTCAAGCAATACAATTTGCTGCGGCACCTGATCATTACGCAATATAGACCGACACTTTTTGAGCAACAGATCGGATGAGATTTGTGCGTTGCTTGCCGAACAGCAGTAAAGCACTAGCCGCCGACCGGCAGTGAGATCCAAATAGGATCTTACCGCCAAATCACTCGCCAATTGGTTGGCGTATAGCGCGGCCTCAATTTCTGGAATTTCAATATCGGCATCCGGATCGTGAAACTCAGCTTTTACGAAAGGTATGCGTTGTTGGCCCGGTGAACTTGATTCCGGATTATCTAATTGATTTAACCAGAATTCAGAATCTACCGATGACACTATCCATTGAGTTTGCTGGTTTTGCGCCATAACGCGATTGAAGGCATCGATACCTTCGCTAGGTAATATCGCTTCGCGCAATATTTTTTCAAGTGCAGTATTACTAGCAGTAGCGGTTGTATTCCACCTTTTTTCACTCCGTTCCGACACGCCGAAATCAGCAGCGACTCGCTTCATGGTGAAGCCGCTGATACTAGCAAAGCATTGCCCCTGCTCATCGGCCAAGGTCACATCAAATAAAGCGAAATTGGCATCGGAATCTTCACGTATTTTAATGTAGCTAAAAAGCACTTTCGGCATTCGCGCATAGATTTCAATCCGTTGATAAGCCACAGGCACAAAGAAATCTTGTTGAGGACAAAAGCCATGAATTAGAAATTGCGCACTGCCTGTCGCCATATCAAGTAACGCCGGGTGCAATCCGATGTAACTTAAATCCCCATGGTATTCACTCGGCAAGCTAAGTTCGATAAACGCTTCACCGGCTCCAGAAGAAATGCTGTCGATACAGCCCCAACGGCCACCAAAGTCCATGAACGTTTGATCTAAGAACTTACCTTGCGTCGGCATGGCTTTACTGCAGCGGGCTCGCACCGTCGACAAATCAAAATCGGGTCGGTCAGGGGCGATGATCTGCGCGCGCGCGGTCACATGAGGCGCGTCCCACGAATCGGAAAACACCTGAATCTGCACGGGGTCAGCAACGCCATCCACATCGAGATGTAGCCACCGAGGCGACTGGGCCGGAACGTGAAACGTGTCGATAAACTGAACATCGGCGAGAGCAACACACGCATTTGTCATATCCTCGCCTTCAGCAGCACAATGGGCGACGAATGCTGCACGCAATAACTCAATAAAGCCGGAACCAGGGATTAGCGTGGCACCTTGCCGTGTTTTATGTTCTGATACTAGCCAGTGCTTTTCTTGATCAAACAGCGTGCTAAATAAACGCCGATGGGCTTTGCTCTCACTATAGAAGTCAAACCAATTGTAAGTGCTTCGCTTACGCTCGGCAGTGGCATTGAAAATTTCATTGGCATCATGCTTGGCCTGAACTCTCTCGGCCATTCCCACATCCCGCCACGCATTCCAATTGATAACCACCGTCTGGCCAGAGGTTCGCAAGGCGCGCTCGACAGCAAAGCCATCTAAAAATGCATTGGCAGCGGCGTAGTCCACCTGACCAGGCAAGCCGAGGTATGATGCAACGGACGAAAAGACGACGAAGAAATCTAAGCTTACTGACGAAAAAATACTGTCTAGCGCCAGCGCACCTTTGATCTTTACCTCCATAACGCGACGAGCGGACTGCACTGACTTTAATAAAATAACCTCATCATCCATAGCGCCAGCTGCATGGATGACACCGCCTATCGAGCCGCATACTCGCGTCGCTTGAGCAACAGCGCGCTGCAATGAATCCAAGTCGGTCACGTCAGCTGTCACCAACAATACTGTTGAGCCTAGCGCTTCGATGGCTTGAATTTGTTTAATTTTACCTGCAGTACTGTCTTGCTCTGCGTGCTCTGCAAGCCATGCCGGCCACTGCTCTCGCTCGGGTAAGCCCGTGCGACTCATTAAAATTAAATAGCCCGCGCCCTGCGCTGCCAGCTGTGCTGCTAGGGTTAAACCTATGCCACCCAAGCCTCCAGTAATAAGCACCGATGTCCCTTTGCGCAACCAATCGCTATGCGCGACAGGAGCCAAGGGTATGTTTTCAAAGCGCCGGACCCAACGATCAAAACCACGGTAAGCCACTACCCGATCAACGGCGCCTGAACCCAGCTCTTTAACAATTTGGCGGGCAATCTTAACCAGTGAGTCAGCCTGTAATTCTGACGGTGATACATCGATAGACTGTGTTATCACCTGCGGCAGCTCTCGCGGTAAAACGCCAACCACCCCCAACAAGGCAGCTTTCTCTGGGCAACTTTGTGTATTTATTGCCTGCATATCCGATGAAATGACCGTTAAACGAACCGCGTCAACACTTTCGCTCAGGGCCTTTGCCAAATTAAATAGCCCCCAGAAACAAGAAGCCATGTGCGCTTCAAAATCAACATAGCGGGCATGGGCGCTTTCGGGGTAATTCTTTGCAGACGTTGTGGGCCATAAATAGAGAATGTGCTCTGGTATTTGCTTAGCCAGATTTAAGTCGGTAAACAAACGCTCGAATTGGGCTTGATCTGTAGGGTTCAAGCGATAGCTGTTAGCGCTTTCTCGACAATAATTTTTATCGGTTCGCACGCTAACAACGTGCACATCACCCAATTCTGCTTTGATGCTGGCAGACAATCCTAATTCATCATCAAAAATCAGCCAGCGCTGGGCGATTTCTGACGTCACATGGGGCAGGCTCGTTTGCGCCCAACTCAATCGGCTAAACCAATCATCGATCTTGTTGCGCTTACTCAGATCGCGCGTTGGATTTGTATCGAGCTGATGACTGGGCCCAGGCTCTATCCAGTAGGCCTTGCGCTCAAAAGGGTAGATAGGTAATGGCACGCGCCGGCGCTGTTCCCGGGGCCAAAGATGTGACCAGTCGATAACAATACCTGCAGCCCACAGGTGACCAAAGCTTCTCAGCGCTCTCTCGGCATCGCCGTCCTGCTCTCTTGGGTGACGCATGGCACTGAGGGTGGCATAGGCCTGAACAGTGCCGGCGCGCGCTAAATGAGTCAGTACCTGGCCTGGGCCCACCTCCACCAACACGCGAGTATCCTCGCTCAGCGCAGTAGTTACGTTGTCGGCAAATCGCACCGTGCTGCGCAAATGCTGCACCCAATAATTTGCATCCATCGCCTCGGCTTGGGTAATCCAAGTGCCACTAACATTAGAGGTGAAAGGTATTTTTGGTGCATGAAATTGAATCGAGCGGCAACAGGCGCGGAATTGTTCAAGAATAGTGTCTAACATGGCGGAATGAGCTGCGACATCAATACGCACTCGGGTGCAATCGATACCTTTTGCCTCCAGCGACAACTGTAGTTGTTCAATCTCTGCAACTGGGCCCGCCGCCACACATAATTCAGGCGCATTGACCGCGGCAATATCCAACCCGGGGAGCAAATACTTACGCGCGCTCTGCTCAGCTAAAGCGATACTTAACATGCCGCCGCGCGCAACTTCTTCAAACAGCTGGCCGCGCACCAAGACTAAACGCATAGCATCGCGCACGCTGATAACACCTGACAAACAAGCCGCCGTATATTCCCCCATAGAGTGGCCAATAAATCCGGCTGGGGTAGCCCCCCACGCCATCAATGTTTTGGCCAGCGCATATTCGGTGGCGAAAAGCGCGGGCAAAGCGCGGGAAGGTTGCTCCAACGCTTTTGACGCGGCCGCCTGAGTATCGCCTTGGGTTAACACAAGCGAGCGAATCTGTTCTGCATAAGGCCCATCAAGGCAGGCTAAACAGGCGTCAAATGCAGCGCGATAAACACTTTCTGTTTGGTAAAGGCCTGCACCCATGCCTGCGTATTGCGCACCGCCACCGGGGAACATAAAAATCAACGAAGGCTGTTTATCCGAGGCAAGCGCGTCGACAACGCGAGCAGATTCATCAGCCTCTAATAGAGTAATGGCCTCCTCCCTACTTGCAGCTACCAACACCCTTCGGTAGTCATGGGCGCGACGCCCAACTTGCAAAGTAAATGCAACATCGGCGAGCGATAAATCGGGTTGCTCACGCAACGCTGTGGCTAGATTTCTTCCCATTACTCGCACAGCAGCACTGCTTTTGGCAGACAAAACCAACAACACTTGCCGATCTTGTATCGACGCCTTTTTTTTCAACGCTGGCGCCTGCTTGACCACTAGGTGGGCATTGGTGCCACCGGCACCTAAGGCCGTGACGCCAGCCAGCCTCGCGCCATTGATTGCCGGCCAAGGTTCCAATTGGTTGTTAAAACAAAATGGGCTATTGCTCAAATCGAGTTCAGGGTTTGGCGTTTCGAAGTTTACCGTGGGCGGCAATTGTTGATGCTTAAGCGCTAGCACCACCTTGATAATAGAAGCCATGCCCGCCGCTTCGCCTAAGTGCCCAATATTTGATTTCACTGAGCCCACTCGGCAGTAATTTCGTCGCTGAGTCGCACCGCGATATACCTGATGCAAGGCTTCAAACTCAATGGGGTCGCCAACCTGAGTGCCGGTTCCGTGCGCCTCAATGTAAGAAATATCAGCGGGTTTTACCCCCGCCAACTCAAGTGCTTCCGCAATAGCTGCGGCCTGGCCTTCAACACCCGGCGCTAAATAACCCACTTTCTGCGCACCGTCGTTATTAACCGCAGAGCCCATGATAACGGCATGAATGGTATCGCCATCGGCAATCGCATCATCCAGCCGGCGCAAAACAATAGCGCCTGCACCACTGCCAAATACGGTACCCGCAGACTTAGCATCAAAAGGCCGACAATGGCCATCGGGCGACATAATCTCACCCTCTTTATAGAGATAACCGCGCTGCTGCGGTAACAATACCGTTGAACCACCAGCGATAGCCATATCGCACTCGCCACCCAACAAACTTTGCACGGCGAGGTGAATAGCAACCAATGAAGACGAGCAAGCGGTTTGTACATTTAAACTTGGGCCGCGTAAATCGAGCTCGTAGGACAAGCGCGTGGCCAAAAAATTCATATCATTGCCGGTGTGACGCACCAAAAACTCGCCCATGTCCGCCATCAGCTGCGGGTTAGTTTTTAGGTTATCCATCCAATATAGGCTGGCACCGGACGCCGCAAAAACCCCTACCCGGCCCTCGTCGTCATATCCCGTATGGCCCGCATGCTCTAAAGCATGATAAGCAACCTGTAAAAACAATCTGTGCGCTGGGTCTGTAACCGCGGCATCTTGGGGACTAAAGCCCCAGAACTTGGCATCAAAACAATCGAAATACTGTAATAGGGGCTGGGCGCGAACGTAGTGTGGATTGGCAATTAAAGTCGGCGACTCTCCGGCCGCTAGCAATTCTTCATCGGTGTAAAAATGCACCGACTCAACACCGTCGCGTAAATTATGCCAATACTGCTCAAGGTTTAATGCGCCCGGAAGATGGCAAGCCATACCAACGATGGCGATTGCATGCTCATCGCCTTCGTCGATGTGTTCAAAATCATTCATGTCTATCTGCTCTTGAGGGCGTAAAGTACGGTCACCAAACGCCAGCACTTTTAAATGGCGGCTACTTGCGTGTACTGATCAGGCGCTGTCGCCTACCCGCTTGCGCCGCTTTACGTTGTTCACCCCGTTGCTGCCCTTTCTCTAAACCTTGCTTATCGTTAGCATCGCCCTTTAAGTACTCAGCCAATGACGCAATAGTTGGATAGCGATACATACTCACCAAAGACACTTTTCGATCAAGTAACTGGCTCAACCGATTGTTAGCCTGAACCATAAGCAGGGAATTCGCGCCTAAATCGGTAAAGTTGTCTTTAGTTCCGATTTTTTCGATATTGAGCATGTCCTGCAACACTGACGCGATTGCCTGCTCAATATCACCTTGTGGCGCCACAAAATCCGCCTTTGCTTCACGCCGCCGCTTCTCAGGCCTAGGCAAGGCTTTCCGATCAATTTTGCCATTGGGCGTTAAAGGTAGCTTTGGCAGAATCAAATATTCACTCGGCACCATAAACGCAGGCAGATTTTCACGCAGCGCAGCCCTAACTCGGTCAATCAACATAAATTCAACGCCATGAGCCTTTGGCTCAAAACAATGTTGATTCAACGGCTTTAGTTTATCGATCGGCACATGCTGCAAGCTGCCACCATGGCGAGATGGAATAAAATAGGCATCGTAGCACTGCTTTAAACCGGACCGAGCCCAAGAGAGTTGAACCTGCCAACCTGCATCTAGCCTGTACAGTTGCTCTGGGTCTATTCCACTCGGCGTAACCTCGGCAATCCTAGCCTGCAAATCAGAAACTGTCGCAAAGCTTGCAGGCTCTTTGATCAGATCAGACACTAAGGCATGTGCGGCAATTCGAGGATTTACGATATCCCGCACAACCACACAGCTAGATGCTTGCGCCAGTAGCTGCTGAAGATCCACTAGGTTAGCTACCGACGGTAACGTTTTAAAATCAGCGTCTGTTAAATCAGCGTTAACCTTACCTTTTGATAAATACACATCGTAGCGGTACATGGACATTTCATTGTGATAGGCACCGCGCTTTAATTGAATATTGATATGCGACAGTGCCGGAAGCTCTGACTGCAATGCACTAAAAAAATCTGGATCAATAAGTAACTCAGCTTCCCGTTGGCGATACTCCTCTACCCGCGCCTGCAATTGGCTCACTGCCGTTGTGGGTGGCGTCGTCGCCAAGGCCAAGGAGTGATGAAAAATTTCCATATGTGCATAACTTCTTACATCGCCCACAAATACTTTGCCATTATCCGCAAGCAGCGAGAACACACGCTTAAGTACCTTGCTAACATAACGTGCCGACGGAAAGTATTGCAGCACAGAGTTTATGACCACCAGATCAAATGGCTCAGCATGCGCTAACGCAAGTTGATCGGCAGTAGACTGTACTAGCTCGACATTATCCAGCTCTAGTGCCGTTAGCTTTTGTTCAATTGTCGCTAAGGCTTGGCTAGAAAAATCGACACCGACATAAGCCTCGCAATGCGGTGCCACCCGAAATAACACCATGCCCGTACCGCAACCAATTTCAAGCACCCGCCTTGGCTTTAGCGCCAATATTCGCTCTGTTGTCGCATTAACCCACTCCAGCATCTGGCCCTGAGGATGCTGCTCACCGGTATAGCTATTGAGCCAGCCGGCAGTGTTTAGCGTGGGGTCGTCAGAAATTTCGTGCAATTCACCCGCGCGTGAGTGGCTACCGGATTGATAGGTTTCATTCCAAATTGATTGCCAGTGGCCAGTAGCTAGATTGTTAATCTCCGAGTCAGTCGTGTCAGAACTACTCGCCACAGAACCGCTCGTGTGCTGAATTAGATTGGCTAGTTTAGGTACAATGTATGCCACCAAACTTTGTACCTTATTTTCCATTTCAGCTACAACAACAACGCTATCCCTAACCTCTGGGTCAGCACAAATTAGCGACTCTATTTCACCCAGCTCGATGCGATAACCGCGAAGCTTGACCTGATGATCAAGTCGGCTAAGATATTCAATATCACCGCTATGCTTATACCTGACCAAATCGCCCGTGCGGTACATTTTTGCTTTCGGATCATCTACAAAGGGATTTGGCACAAAACGATCGGCCGTTAAATCTGGCCGCCCCAAATAACCGCGCACCACACCTTGGCCACCGATATACAGCTCGCCCTGAGCGCCAACGGGCACAGGGTGTAACGCGCTATCGAGAATATAAATTAAGGTATTGGCGATCGGTTTACCGATAGATACGTCGCGCGCTGCCCGAGCAACTAAACTCGAGGTAGACCAAATAGTCGTTTCTGTGGGGCCGTAGACATTGATTAAATCGCCAGTTAATACAGGCGCCAACAAACCGACCAAATCCATCGGCAAGGCTTCTCCGCCCAGCAGCACTTTCTTTACATTCGAGAGCGAAGAAAGCGCATCGGAATCAGCCGCCAACATCCGCGCCATTGAAGGTGTACATTGGAAGTGCGTGACCTGATGCCTGCGAATTTGGGCCGCCACGGAAAAGTCTTCTGCCCTAGCAGCATGAGTGCCTTGCTTCGGTAAGGACAGCTCACGCAAGGTATTAAGATGCACCAAACTCTCGAGCACTTGATCATCATCAACGCCGAAATCAATCAAGCAAGCTATCTCATCAACACCGGCTCGCTTTAAACGCTCAATAAGCGGCAGGCAACTCTGCGGTGTACCGAATACGCCTGCCGTTTCAAAATAACGGTCGAAGGCATGATCCAAGAGCGCATCGAGATCTTCGCTTGTTAAACTATTTGCGTCAAAACTGGGGTCAGTGGCAGCGCTCTTCGAGGGCTGTCGAAACGCCGGAAACGCCCAAGGAGCAATTTTAACTAGATCGAAAGATGTTTTTAAATACTGACAAAAAGGCTCGCGAACAATCTCCCGAACCTCGTCGACATCAACACCAAGGAAGGTGTGAACCATTACCGAAACAATACCATCACCTTGGTGACCATTGCGTCGCCGCCCCTCACGATAAGCTGCGATTTTAGCCTGAATATCCTCAATACTTTGGCCAAGTAGATTGGTCAAAATATTAAAGCCACCCTCGCCCGCTTGGCGGAAAGTATCTACATTACCGGCGGTGGTTATCCATATCGGCGGCTCCTTTTGCACTGGCTCTGGATAAACTCTGGCGTTAAATGGCTTTCCTTCGCCGCTAATCATGGCGACAGATTTTCCAGCCCAAAGGTCGCGAACTTTATCAATGCTATCAAACATGATTTGCTTGCGGTTTTCAAAATTCTCGGGCTGCAAGGTGAAATCATTGGCATGCCACCCGGACGCGAAAGAAAAGCCTACCCGACCACCTGAAATATTGTCGACTACAGACCACTCTTCAACCACCCGCACAGGATTATGCAGGGGTAAAACAATACTGCCAGCTCGTATAGCGACATTGGTGGTCACCGCCGCGATCGCAGCACTTGTGACAGAAGGATTTGGATAGAGCCCGCCAAACAGGTGAAAGTGTCGCTCTGGTGTCCAGACGGAAGAGAAGCCATGCGTATCGGCAAACTTCGCCCCTTCTAACAATAATTTATAGCGGTTATTGTTGGCAGAAGGGCCTGCGTCACTGGAGAAATAGAAGAGGCCAACATCCATGTGCCGAGCCTCTGTAGACGCAGAGACAGAGGCTAGAGACGGCGCCTCATCCTCCTGAATAACTACTTTAAAACCACGGCTCAAGGTCCAAAAAATTTCCAGCACAGAAATATCAAATGAGATACTCGTGACCGCAAGCCAAACACCCGGCTCACCTTGGTAATCCAACGTATCGTCCATGCCAGCAAAGAAATTCATGACATTTCGGTGCTCGATCATGACACCTTTCGGCCTACCAGTTGAGCCGGAGGTATAGATAACATAGGCCAAATTATTAGGGCTCATATCCACCGGCGCTAGCGTTGCGCCAACACCGCCTACTGAGTCAGAAGCCACCTGATCCACACAGCAGATATGCGCACGGTTATTGGGCAGTTCATCGCGCAAACGAGAGTGCGTGATAAGTATTGGCAAATTCGCATCATCAACCATCAACGCAATGCGATCCCGAGGATAGTGAGGATCAAGGGGTACATAAGCAGCGCCGGCTTTTAAGATCGCCAACAAACCGATCACCATCTCGATTGAACGATGTAGAAAAACGCCAACAAGGACGTCGGGCTTGGCCCCCGCGGCTTGCAGTTTTATCGCCAACTGAGTAGCGCGTTGATCGAGTTCTCGATAGCTAAGGTGGTTTTCTTTGAAGACTAAAGCCACCGCCTCGGGTCTCAGCTGAGCCTGAGCTTCAATAAGTTGATGTACACAGTGCGCGGCATCGTAAGGTCGCTGGGTTTGATTCCACTCGAGAAGCAGTTGGTTTTTCTCGCTCTCGCTAATCATCGGCAAATCATTAAGCGCCAACAGCGGATTGGCGATAGCCTGGGTCAAAAAGACCTTGAACCCCGCCTGTACACGACTAACCACCGGTGCCGGCAAAAGTTCATTATTAAAGCGCCACCGGTAGCCATTGCCGCCTTGCGGCACAACCAAAACCAATGCATCGCCCAACTCAGGGGGCTCTACAACACCCGCGTCTGCAATGACCACTGAAACAGGTAATTGCACCGGCACCACATCAGGCTGCCTGGCAAAAACATCGCGCGTATAAAACCCTTTTGCCTTAGCCGCACCCAAAAGATCCGCGAGATTTTTAACCAACACACCTATCTTGTTGGTGCCATCCAGGCTAGCCCGAAACGGAATGCGCCGACAAAATAGTTGATCGAATTCGATCTGCGCCGACGCCATTGACGGGTAAGCCAAGCCGATATCAAAAGCGCTTTCACCGGCTAAACGCGTCAAAAAACAATAATACAGTGCCGCGAAAATAATCGACGGCTCAAGCTCAGGAAAACTTGCCGTTAGCTGTTCCTGCTGTTGGCTGGATAGCAGTTCTACTGATTCAGAATACTGCGACGCAACCTGCTCTTGAACCTGTTCGGGAAAAAGAAACGGCTCGGCCTGGGCAAGGCGCGTCAACCAATAAGGCTCGTTTAGTCCCGCCTGCTGATAAGCCGCATGGATCGAGGCGCTCACGGCTACCTCCACCAGCGGCAACTGCGCCCCGGTAGTGAGATGTATGTCAACCGCTAACTGCCCCGCCGCGATTAATGTCGCATCGTGCAGCAGCAAAGTTTTGAGCTGAACAATACCGCCCGTTACTGCGACATCCACACCGCTGGCATCGATACTTACGATGGCACCCACTGGCGCAGTATGAGCAAAGGTACGAAACCCGGCCTCAGCGATCGAATAAAATCGGCGGCCGATTAACACCTTAGGTAAAGCCATGGGGTTCGCATCGGGCATGTAGCTCAACGATCGTAGCAGCGCACTAATTTTTTGCCCTGGCTGAGACCAATCAATAATGGCATTAGGGCGCCTAGCACGAGGAAATACCGTGCGCGCCGTTAAATCCTGTGACCGGAAGGTTGGCCTGTCTTCTGCCAGCTCTTGGATCAGCTCGATAAAGGTTTCGCGCGCCTTGGTAAAACATTTAACGTTTAAACTAAATGCTGTTTCGCCGGCTTCTATTGGAAATTCGACCTGCTTAAGAATTCTACCGGCGTCGAACTCTGTATTCATTTCATGCCAAGTAACACCAAATGTTGATTCCTGATTGGCAATAGCCCAAGAGGTCACATGCAAACCGGCATAGCGAGGCAAAGGTGCATCGTGGAAATTAATGGCGAGTTTTGTTGGCATCGCCAACAATCTAGCTGAAATTTTATTTAGGTTGATGACGCTAAATAGATAGGCAAATTCCCTCTGCTCAAGAAAAGACTCAACATCGCCCGAAGCCTCGATAACAGGAATATTATGAGCCTCGGCCCACGCCCTAAGCTCGGCGCTGTCAGAAACGATGGCTTGAATGCGATGAGATGCAGCCAGCAATAGTTGAGCACACACCAAAGTCAACTTACCGTTGCCAATAATGCTGCACGTAAAGGGATTAGCTATATTCGTTACTTGGGTCAAGATTCCATCCTTAATCAACTGCGACCATGAACCTTTTATGGTCAGAATTCCCTTAACTGAGTCGCAATGCCTTTAATCTCGCACCACGAACACTCGTTTGGGCCTACCTCACTGAGGTTCAGATTTTGTTGCCATCCGTTCCGGCGCACCCACACTTAACATCAGGATAGGATAACAGCAAGCAACCACAGCACGCCTGCTTAGTATCAGACAACTTAACGGCTCTAGCACACATCCAATCAAGCAAGCAAAGTAACCGAATTGGCGCCTCAGTCTCTGGTATGAGGTATTCTCTGATTAAAACATTATTCGTACAAGCAGGGCTCAGCAAACTTCCGCAGGCAAACCTCGCCCCAACGTTCAAGCATCCCACTCAAGGCTCCACCCTCGCGCCCCGCCATCCGGCGAACTACCGGCATTAGGCCGCACAACGCCGAAATACTTTACACACCTATAAGCGGCGCTGCCGTAAGGTGCTTCATCATTTTAGACTCCAAACCGTCCACCCAATAGCTTACCTAAATTCCATTCAACCCAGCGTAAACATAATGGCATGGCCACCAAAACGCGTTTGGCCGAAACGGGTTCAACCAAATATAGAAACCACTTTTCAATAACCACCCACTACCAACAAGCCACAAGGCCGCATATGCCGAACTCAACCCAACAAACGCCACCCACAACACACTGTCGACTTTATTTACATCAGGCAAGTGCGAAGGGTAATGAAATTACAAAAAACACATAGAAATCATAAGCTTAAGTGACATGGCACACTACATGCTTATTACTGCGAGAAACTCAACAACTGATACTCGTCACTCGGCAGCATGTTAAGCACGCTAAGACACTGAAGTATTTTCACAGGAAGGATTCCGATGCAAATCACATTGAAAGCGACCCTCATCAGCTGCGCACTTTTAGTCATCCCGGCGCTAACCAACGCTTCCGTTATCGTAAATTACAACGCAGATGCGGTTGCTGGCCAGGCAGCATTCATTAGTTCATTAAGTGGCCCAGTGGTAGTAGAAAACTTTGACGGCCTAGCTGACGCCTCTGCCGCGAACGGTGGCAGTCATCAAAACAGCTGGGAAAGCCACGCTGCAAGCTATGCCACCAACGTTGGCACCTTCAGCTTAGTAACTGCCGGCCAAGGCGGCTCCAACCTGTACAACAACCACATCATGATCGAAAGCGCTGCGACGGGCGAATATGGCAGAGAAACACTGTCAACCTACGATCGCGACCTGTGGCTAGACAGTAACGATGCGCGCGAAATTTCTTGGGCTTTTGATAACCCACAAACCAATGGCATGAATGCCTTTGGCTTTTTGATCGCAGATGCTGCCGACGTTGGCGCAACACTTAAATTATTGTTTGAAGACAATAGCCAATCGGACAGTTTTACCATTTCGCCCTATTTGCAGAGTGGTAACTTAGGTTACGTATCGGTTAGCAGCAGCATGAACATCATTGGCGCGACACTTAGCTTTATCAACAGCAAAGGGAATGATGGCTGGGGCATTGACGATATCGTTGTTGGCCGGCTACCAGAACCAGGCTCGATATTGCTGCTTGCACTCGGTCTATTAAGTTTGGGCATTGCCAGAAAGCAAGCGGCCCGCTAGCTATAACCGCGCCAGCACTCTGCTGGCGCGCTCTACTGCCCCCAATCTGGAAGTTACAAGTCATATTCGTTAGAATCAGCCAATACACTATTAGTTGATTAGCACATGGACGTTATGAGTTTAGTGATTTCCCGCATTCTGAAGTGCGAGCTGCTCGTTTCTTACAATACCTCAGCTCATTCAGCACCTATCACAGCAGCTCTCATTATACTACTCTCAGCATTCCAAGCCGGCTGCATGCACCCCCCAATTACCCAACAAATCAGCGCCAGAGCAAATAGGAGCAAATTAGCTTGATTGGCCCGCGCATTGACAATATTAAAGAGATACTAATCAGAAAGAGATTAAATTTTATAATTTATCTCGCTATCTTAGTTACCGTGGCTCTTTGCTACCCTACACTTAAAAGCTTGGGAAGCCATTGGACAAAATGGGACCAAGCACTTAGTCATGCCCTACCAACACTGGCTATGCTGGCACACTTTCTATGGCGCCTTAGTTTTAAAGCTGAAACGCCGAACAACAATATAAAACATCCAACACCATGGCTGCCGCTGTTAGCGTTAGGCTGCAGCTCGCTTTGTTGGTTTTTATTCCAGATCAATAGAATTGAACTTTTGTCAGCCATCTTCTGGCTAGCGCTGATCGGGTTTTACATTGCCGCTTGCTTTTCATGGAAAAGTTTTAAGCAGTTGGCGCCCACCCTTGCACTTTTACTATTCGTCATACCTATTTGGCCGCAACTAACCAACACCTTGGTCTCCTTAAGTGGCTTTGTTGTTAGCAAGTTGATCAGTGCGCTTCAGATTCCAGCCTTTATTGAAAACAATACAATCCAAATACCGAGCGGCTTGATTGTTATTGCAGACGGATGCTCCGGCCTCCGGTATTTAGTCATTGCCGTGCTCTTAGCCTACATCATAGGTCTGCTTAACCGATCCTCATTAAAACAAAATACATGGCTAATACTATGTAGTATTGCATTGGCACTTTTTGCCAACTGGGTAAGAATCTTTATCCTGATACTTATCGGTTACCACACAGAGATGCAAAGTAACCTCATGCATGACCACGAACTGTTCGGGTGGGCGGTATTTGGCGCGTTCATGTTGCCAGCGCTCTACTTTGCACCCATGGTTCAACACACTAAGCCACATGTCATTCATATGGAGATGGGCTCACCCGTTATTGCAACCCTCCTACTGGCGCTAGGCCCCCTGCTTTACCTGCTAGCAAACCACACTACCCCCCCTACAAACCCCTATTCATTGAAAGATTTTCAAAGCCAAGGCGACATAAGATATGTCATGCAAGAGGTGCCCATAAAAGCCATTAATAACACCTCTGTGGAAACCAAAAAGATAGACTTTCAAGACCTAAATGTTCGCATCGACCTGGTTAAAAATATACCGTCAAAGGAGGGTAAGCTAGTCCCTTATATCGACACCACCTACGATAAAGAAATCTGGAAGCGCGTAGATAGCCAACCGGTGAAGATAATGATGGAGAATTATCAAATAAGTAGGCTAAAGCATATAAACACTCAAGAACAGTTCCTACTCCTCGAGCAATTTAATATAGGCAAAGAGACTACTGGCAATTATTTATGGGCAAAATTATTGCAGCTCAAAGCCAGGGCGCTAAACCAGCAGTATTTCGCTATGATCATCTTTCAAACCCACTGCAACACCGACTGCCAAAGCGAAACAAGCAGCCTTATTGATATTGCAACATCCTGGGAAAAACGGCGGCCCCTATAGCCGAGAGATAAGCTAAAGAGGCCTATGGAAAAAACCTTGTAGCTTACGGAGCAAGCTCTGCAAGTAATGCTTCTCCACATAACGATGTAGTGGCAGGGTCAGCAATCTACTCGCAAAGCTTTTAGCATTAATCAAGGGGTACGGCACCTCAACCAAGGCCCCAACACCTTCAACCTGATCTATCGAGCGGCCATATAAGGCTGACGCACCAAGGCCGACCAGCTCCGCGAGCAACCTATCCCTTTCCTGCTCCGATGCGCACAACACAGGAAAGCGCAGTAATCTACCGCTTCGATTAGAACTCAAAGCGGAATAGGGGTTGCGATCAACGGCTACAAAAGCGTTCAACAAAGACGTTTCGAGCCCTTGTGAACGAACCCTATAAGCAGCTAAATTCGCGCCCAACAGCTTCAACCTTTGACTATCCATAAAGGCAATTTTAGTTTTAGGCTTGTAGACCGTTAAGCCCAAACGTAGAAACGGCAATAGGCACACTAAGCGATAACCAACTGGCCGCAGCATCAAGTTATAGGCAAATAATTTCAATCGATAGGTGTACCCAGTTTGCCCGTATTCATCCGGCTCAAACTGCAGCTCTGCCAAAGTAGCACGATAAAAAACGACACCGCCTCCCAATAAACTCAGCGGCTTACCCCGGCCAAAGGAAAACACCACATAATCCGCTACAGAAGTATATTCAGAAGCCGGCAACCACTGCGCATTATCCTCTACCAAGGCTACATCACGCGTGCCGATGACCTCGCGAATAGCCTCTAACCGCTCAGCCACACCCAGAAAATTGATGGCAATCACCGCAACCGTATCTGTATCCATGACTTGTGCTAGCTGGTGAAGATCGTAGCTTGCATCCTCTCTGCCAATATCAACCGCAACTGGTTGCAAACCAGCAAACTTGGCCGCGGATACTAAATCGGGGCAACAATATCCAGGTATGATCACTTTCGGAAACTTAACGTTCGCACGCCGCGCGCGCGCGTCGATTAACGCCACAGCTAGAGCAGATGTACCAGAATCGAGAAAACAAGACTGGAAGTTAGTCACCGCAAGCGCCGTATTGTCACCGAGACCAGAAGTTGAAATTGGGTTCCCAGTTGGCGCCAAGGCCCCAGGAATCAACGCGCGGAGGGCTTCCATGTGGTCATCCTTTTTCCCGTGAAAAATTTTACCGAAGCATCCATAAGCGCAACGTGAACCTGCACGAAAAAGTAAATCAACCGCACAACACCTGATCGACGCAAATCCGGCGCAAACTGGGCGGCCATGGCAACGCCGTAAAACCCTATCTGAGCCAAAAACACCAAGGCAAAAAGCAACCCTGTAGTCGCCAAAGCGGCTGAGGTAATAAAGAAAGCGACGAGAAACCAAGGTGTTAGCCAACGCATCAGCTTGTGCGAGATAACTTGTACAGCAAAAAAGCCAAAGGTGGATGGATTCATCACCTCGCTATGCCGCGACAGCCCCGTCATGCCTCGCAAAACGGTACGCACTTTTCGCTGATACTCTTTAGCAGGGTCTTGCAAATCCTGGTAAAAACCGAGCACATCAGGTGCAGAAACTGCTCGTAAACCCGATTTCACCGTATTCAACGCCGTATTAAAATCACTCGGCGAGTGAATGTCCCAGTCGGCGCAAACAGACTTGCGCGCAGCGAAGAAAGATCCACTCAAGCCCACCAAACCAGACAAACGCGACTCTAGCGCTCGCAACCACATTTCATACTTAACATAGGCCCCCTCACCCGCCACTACGCCATCTTTACTCACGAACCGGTCTTCGCTCGAAACGGCGCCTATTTCAGGGTCGGCAAAATAGTGCTCTAACTTCAATAGCGCATCATTCGGAATATGTGTTGCAACATCAGAAAACACCAGTACGTCACCCTTAGCCTCAAGAATGGCAGCCAGCTGGGCATTTTCCTTACCCAAGCGCTCACTGGCGCGAACTAAACGAACGCCACGATCGGAGTACTCGGCAACAATGGCATCCGTTGCGTCGTCAGAACAGTCTGAAGCCACGATAAGCTCTAAGCGATCGGCGGCAAAATCGATAGCGAGGGTATTCTCAATCTTTTCGCGAATCCTACGCTCTTCATTGTACGCAGTAACAATGAGGGTCATGTGGATCAGCGAAGAATCACCTTGCTCTTCGCCTTGGCGCTTGCGTCCAACAACCAATTCACGCGACTTTAAAACAAGTGGGTAAAGCAGATAACTGTATACCGAAGCTATCGCCAAGACCCAAAAGCAGACCTTTACCATATTAATCCCTTATTTTCCTTTTCCTTACCTTAACAAGCCGTTAAAATTCACCCCACAAGGGAGCAAGCCACATTCAAGTTAAGGATGAATATTGAATGGCAAGTTTAAACCAACCGCTGCGCGTAATGCACATTATTTCCGGAGACCTTTGGGCCGGGGCTGAAGTGCAGGCCTATACGCTGCTGAAGCACCTTCAGCCAGACTGCGAACTAAGCGTTGTTTGTTTAAATGATGGTGAGCTATCAGCACGGCTAGGCGCATTACATATTCCCGTTGAAATTATTCCTGAAGCAGACTTCAACGCCGCTCAAATTCTATTTCGCTTGCGTAAAGCCATACTGGTATTTAAGCCAGATATCATTCACACCCATCGGCAAAAAGAAAACATTCTGGGTTCCATTGCAAATCTATTAGCGAACCCAATCGCCTCGAATAGAGCGAAATGCCTGCGCACCGCACACGGCGCACCAGAATATGCGCCAACAGGCCTGCAACGCATTCAGGTAGCCCTGGATACCTGGGTAGCGAACCACTTACAGTTTGGCATAATTGCCGTATCCGAAGACCTAGGGCAGATACTGAAGGCAACATACGCTCCAGAAAAAATTTTCGTGATACACAACGGCGTAGACATAGAACCTCTTCAGGCCATTGAACCCATAGAATTTCAACCGGCTACCGAAGGTCCCACTAGGCATATTGGCATTGTAGGCCGGCTTGAACAGATAAAACGTGTAGACCTGTTTTTACAGGCGGCCAAATTAATCTTAACTAAAAAAAACCTAAACTGTCATTTCCATATCCTAGGTGACGGCAAGCAAAAGCCTGAACTTGTAAGGCTAGCTAAGTCACTGGAAATTGATAGATTTGTTACCTTTCATGGCCATCAATCAAACGTACATCGCTATATTAAATCACTCGATGTACTCGTGATATGCTCAGACCATGAAGGCACGCCAATGGTCGTGCTGGAAGCTTGCGCACTAGGTGTCTGTGTTGTCGCAAACAAAACGGGTGGGTTGCCAGAAATAATAGCAAATGAAGATGGGCACCTACTCAGCAATGAACACTCCGCCAGAGGGTATGCCCAAACAATTGAGAACATTCTCAGTGCAAGAAAAAAAACACCCACTTTAAACAAGAAATTCACTGCCGAGTATAACGCTAAAAAGACCATCGAGTTATACGGCAAAAAACGTAAATGTACCGCCACACTAACGAGCACCAAATGTACATAGCACAGATAATCAAGACACTTCTTAAAATGCTCACTAAAACACAGAGAGCTGAATTTTACACGCTGACACTATTTTTTATATTCTCAGCTTTCATACAAATAGTTGGCATAGCAAGCATTGCGCCGTTTATAACCTTACTCTCAGATCAGAGCATCGTTCACAGCAATAAGTTTTTTAACTATGCGTATAAGTTTTCAGGAGCGGAAAGCGAAAGTCAATTTACAATTCTATTTGCACTGGCGTCTCTCGCACTGATTTTTGTATCAAACTTGATATCCGTTGTAACCCTATGGCTACTTATAAGATTCTCTGTGACGATTGGCGCGCAAATTCAATCGGACCTATTTAACAATTACCTTCACAGAGAATACGTCTATCACAAATCAGAAAATTACAATGAAATAATTTCTGTAATATCGCAAGAAACGCCCCGCTTTGTTTACATGGTTTTACAACCTTTTTTACTGCTTATTAGTCAATCAATGGTGGCTGCAATTATAATCGTAGGGCTTATAGCAATTAGTCCATCAGTTGCATTTTCATCAGCCGCCATCCTTGGAGGAGCCTACTTAATAACCTACATATCAGTGAAGAAGTCCCTAAACATTAACGGGACAATCATGTCTGACCGAAATAGCAAGATGCAGTCTATTCTCTCAGAAAGTTTTATCGGTATAAAAGATTTGAAGTTAAGCCACACCGAAGAGGTTTACTTAACTAAACTAAAGCAGATTAACTTAAAAGGACTTAAAGCATCGGCTTCAATTGCTTTAACGGGGGATATTCCAAAATTCGTTATTGAAACCGTAGCTTTTGGGGCAATCTTACTACTCGCCATTTTTGCCCTTCTCAAAGGCGATAATGGTAAGGATCTCATAGCCCTACTCAGCATCTACGCTATTGCTGGATACAAACTACTGCCCACCATGCAACAGGTTTACAAGTCCATTTCCGCAATGAGTGCAAATGGACCGGTAGTAGACACCTTATACCGCGAACTTAACTACAAATCAAAAGAGAAAGATAATACGCATACGAGAAGTAAAATCGACATACAGTCTATTGATGCAGAGAATATTGACTACACCTACCCAAACACCAAAGAACGAGCGATCCGAAATATCAGTTTAAACCTCAGCAAAGGTAAGATATATACCATTGCGGGTCACTCCGGATCAGGGAAGTCAACGCTTGCAGATGTACTACTTGGCCTACTGGAAAACCAAGAAGGTCAAATCAAAATCAATAATGTACCACTAAGTGAATTTGGAATAGAAGAATACCAGAACAATCTGGCATATGTAGCACAAAACATATTCATTCTTGATAGTACCGTCACCAAAAATGTCGCATTTGGCGCAGGTGATGAAGAAATTGACGATAAAAAAGTGGCTCACGCACTACAGAAAGCACGAGCCAATGATTTCGTAGCCAAGCTGCCGAACGGGGCCAACACCCAACTAGGACAAGACGGTAAACTATTGAGTGGTGGGCAGAGGCAGCGAATTGCCATTGCAAGGGCGCTTTACCAACAAAGCTCAGTTCTTATATTAGACGAACCAACGAGCGCATTGGATATCGAAAGTGAATACGAGATCATGCAACTTTTGCAGGAACTCAAAAAAGACATGCTCATTCTGGTGATATCCCATAGGCCATCGGCGATAAAGTTGTCCGATCAAGTCATTCTTTTGGACAACGGTATTATCTCATCCAACGATAGCTTCGCCAACTTAATCGAGAAAGATGCAGGATTTAGAGCACTAATGGACAAGGGGTTTGGGAATCACACAAACACTAAGACAATAGAAAGCACACAAGAAAATTCCCGGCAGCGCAATGAACAATAACACTTTTTACAAAAATAATTTCAACTTAATTCGTATTTTTGCGGCATTGCAAGTTGTGCACTATCATCTCGTATCAATCTACGGAGTTGATGCTAGTTATTTTCATGTGGTTGTGCTCAAAATACTAGGATTCTTCCCCGGAGTTCCCGTGTTCTTTTTTATCAGTGGCCTTTTGATTAGCAGATCATGGGAATCAAGTAGGTCATGGAAAGACTACGCGCTTAAACGAGCTGCCAGAATTGAACCTGCATTATTTGTAAGCGTAATTTTTGCTATTGCGCTTATATACACAACCAATTATTTTGAACTGGCTGGATCGCCCCCCGACATCTTTCAACTAATTTTGCTGACGCTATCTAAAGTAACAATAGTGCAATTCTACAACCCAGACTACCTTCGTGCATATGGTGACGGGGTCTTG
Source organism: Simiduia curdlanivorans (assembly GCF_030409605.1). NCBI lineage: Bacteria > Pseudomonadati > Pseudomonadota > Gammaproteobacteria > Cellvibrionales > Cellvibrionaceae > Simiduia > Simiduia curdlanivorans. The sequence continues at coordinate 1,494,932 of NZ_JAUFQG010000004.1, read as the reverse complement.
AACGGAAGCCTATGGACAATTACTGTAGAACTTCAATTTTATATCCTTATACCGCTGCTCTACTTAATAGCGGGAAAAAGAATTCCAAAAATCGCATTCTTCTCAATGTTCTTCATTTTCATTTTTGCAAACATTCTTTACGACTACTTATCGAGCAACATTTCAAACAACATTCCTCTAAAACTTTTTCGTGTCTCCTTCGCCCCATGGATATTCATGTTTATAGCTGGAGTTATATTCCAACAGAATTTCGAAAGAGCGCATCGGTATCTAAACGGGAAGTTCACTCCCCTACTAATTGGATACCTAGCCTTCAGCTACGGTGCGCTTCAACTAGGCGCCGACTTCGGCAACTCATTAAACCCGTTGATGTTCATATTCCTTTCTGCTGTTATTTTTTCAGCCGCATATACAAATGAATCCCTAGCAGATAATACACTTAGCAACATTGACATATCTTACGGCACATATCTCTATCACATGCCAATAATCAACTGGTTCTTATACTCAAAGATCACCCCCACCTACCTTACTGGCACATTGATATTTGTGATTACATTAATAGTCAGTTTAGCCTCTTGGCTGTTTATCGAAAAGCCGGCCTTAGATTTAGCAAAGCGGCACATAAAAAGGAATGAAAGCAAAAACAAGGCAGCAGCATCATGAAAATTCTAGTCATGTTTCACACCCCCAGCAATGCTGGATACGCAATGGCAGCGTTAGAGAAAATTTTTCTTAAAACTGCGAGCAAATTGACGGGATCTCAAGAAAAAGTATTTTTTTCATTTAGCGATCTTGACGCCGGGCCACCGAAAAGCCTTCCAGGCGATTTTAAAAATGTCATCGCGCTTAACTATAAAGATATCGGGACCTTCGATAGCGCGAGCTGCTACATCAAAGAGAAAGGCATTGAATATGCATTTTGCTTTGACGTTCAACCAAATGCCAAGGTTTGCACGATGTTGCGCAAAAACGGGATTAAAAATATTGTCTCGTATTGGGGCTCTACAATAAGCTCCAAAAATGGTCCTGTTAAGCTAGCTTTAAAGAAGCTGCTTCTTGCATTCAACAAAAATAAACCGGATCACTTTATATTTGAATCGGAAGCAATGAGAGATCTTGCAGTTAATGGAAGAGGAATAAGCATGAAACAAACAAGTGTAATTCCTACCGGGATTGACACGAGCTTATTCAAACCAGCAAAGAATAAAAGCGACTATTTGACAACCGAATTCAAGATACCAAGCGATGCAAAAGTTGTATTCTACTCTGGCCACATGGAAGAACGGAAGGGTGTACGAACAATTATTGAAAGCGCTATTGAGCTACTCCAATCACCGGAGAACAATCACATCCATTTTTTGATCTGTGGCAACCGACCAGGCGAGGAAGAAAAGTTTATTGCCATGCTTCAAAAAAGCAATGCATTAGGACATGTCCATTTTGCCGGCTACCGAAATGACCTGCCCACAATAATGCCACAATGCCACATAGGCGTCGTTGCATCCACCGGATGGGATTCATTTCCAATGTCAACATTGGAAATGGCTGGTTGCGGTTTACCTATAATCGTTTCTCGATTACAAGGTCTAATCGAAACCGTAGATGATCATGTAACCGGCCTCACTTTTACACCAGGGAGTGCAAAAGAATTAACAAATTGTATTCTATTACTTTTAAATGATGAGCAACGATACAACAAAATGTCTGTAAGTGCAGTCGCAAGAATCAAAGGGAAATACACGACTGAACACCAAATCGCCAACCTGGAAGGCTGCTTAGCTTCGGTATTTAGTGGTTACTAGAATGTAGATCACCTCGGCAAAGCAACCAGATCGAGTTTAGTAGAGCACCCAGACATGCTCGAGTCGTAACATGTATGAACCAATAAAGTATGATTAATGATTCATATCACAGGCTGATGTGCATCATTAATCACAACTAAAACCTACAGCAAACGGATGCTCTCATTGAATACAAAATTAAATATCTTGTGGCTGTCGCACCTTGTTCCATATCCGCCAAAGGGTGGGGTTCTGATGAGGAGCTATTATTTATCTCGCCACCTAGCCGAACACCATAACGTGGACTTAGTTGCGCAAATTCAACCCAACCTAATCAGCCCCTTTTTTCCGTCTGTCGAAGAAGGCCTAGAAACTTCAAAACAGCATCTGGGGTCGATTTTTAGAACGACAATATTCTCTCCCATGGACTGCGGAAATGGTACATTTAACAAATTGTTTTTGGCTCTAAAATGCCTATTTATGAACACCCCATATTCTGTTGAGTGGCATAACTCAAGGATTTTTAAGGAGTCGGTAGAGAATCTGCTCTCAGAAAGAAAGTACGATCTGATTCACATTGACACCATTGGATTATGTCAATTCATTCCCGATAAAGAGACAACCATGCTGGCACTTGATCACCACAACATTGAGTCTTCTATGATGTTACGTCGATCGAAAAAGTGCAGTAATTTTTTTAAAAAGGCGTACTATTTTCTTGAATACATAAAGCTAAACAGATACGAGAATGCCCAATGCCCACGAAGCAAGATCCATATAACCTGCTCTGATCCTGACTCGAAACAACTACTACGGCGCTTTCCCAAATGCAAGATTTTGGACATACCAAACCCTGTTCCTAGGCAATCATCAAAAAATCAGCGCACGCCAAGCAAAGAATCTCCCAAAGCTCTCTTTATCGGCGGTTTAGACTGGTACCCAAATACTGATGCAGTTCAACATTTCTTAGATGAATTGGCACTTCCATTAATAGAAGCCAACCAAAGCCTAACCATCGATATTATCGGAAAGAATCCAAATGACAGTATAGTCTCAGCCAGCAAACGTTTTAAAAATGTAAAACTACATGGCTTTGTTCCAGAAATTGCTCCCTTCTATATAAACAGCAACTTGTATATATGCCCAATCAGAGATGGTGGAGGCACAAAGCTTAAAGTTATTGATGCTATGATAAATGAACAAGCAGTTATTGGATACCCGGAAGCGTTCGAAGGACTTGATGTAACCGACGGATTAAATGCCATAATCTGTAGTTCCAGAGAAGAGTTTTTAACTAAATTCACTCACTATATAAACGACATAGAAAAAATACTGTCTATAGGCCAAGAAGCTAGGCGGTATGCTGAGTCGGTTCACTCAGACGATGTTGCTGGAAAGAAACTACTCGAATTTTATACTGCCAACACACGGAAGGATGATTGAATGAATAGCTACCTATCTAAATATTTCGTCTATTATCCGGCGACAATATTAAAAGGTGAATCAATTTCTAAACACCTAAATGCCTATCGCAATTTTCAGTACAAATCAAAAGAGGATATTAAGAGCTCGCAAAACTTGATGTTCCAATCGATTTTAAAGCACGCCAAGGAATCAAGCGAATATTATAAGGAAGCCTTGAAAGACGTCGACATCGATAAATTTTCTCTTGTCAGAGATATCAACTCCGTACCAGCGCTATCAAAAAACCAGTTAATAAACTCGCTAGACAAAATCCAGTCAAACATGTCACTGCGATATGAAACGAAAACAACTGGAGGGTCCACCGGTCAGCCGGTATCAATTCTAAAGAACACTGACGCCCTAGCAAGAGAACGCGCAGCCACATGGAGAGCCTACGAATGGGCGGGAATTGGAGTTGGAGATGCGCAAGGTCGATTCTGGGGCGTCCCACACTCAGCCAAAGCAAAAGTCAAAGCCAGCATAATTGACTTTATAGCCAACAGGATGCGGATTTCTGCATTTGATTTAGATGATAAATCGCTTGGAAACTACTACAAGAAACTTCTTAAATTTCGACCGAAGTACCTCTATGGATATGTTAGCGTAATAGAAGCTCTAGCCAATCATATTGACAGCCATAACTTAAAACCACTAAGTGGTCTAATATCGATCATTACCACATCAGAGGTTCTCTACCCCCATGCTAGATTAAAAATTGAAAAATGCTTTGGCATCAAAGTTTTTAATGAGTATGGCTGCGGGGAGGTAGGCTCCATTGCCCACGAATGCAAGAGTGGAAACATGCACGTTATGGCAGACAATCTATTTGTTGAAACCGATAGCACCGGCGAGATTATCGTAACGGATTTCCATAACCTTAAGACCCCTCTAATTAGATACAGAACTGGCGATTTTGGAGAACTGTCCAATAAACCTTGTTCGTGCGGGGTAACGCTTCCATTGCTATCAAAAATCCAAGGAAGAGCCTATGACATTATAAAACTTAATTCAGGCAGAAGTATTCATCCCGAATCTCTTATTTACGTTATTGAAGATTTTAAAAAAGCAAGAAATGTTATTTCGCAGTTTCAAGCAATTCAAACCTCAGCGAATAATTTAGTTATTAATATCATCCCAAAGGACGACTGGTCAAGCAATGATGCACATGTTATCAACAACAAATTGCTAGAAACCTTTGACTCTCAATTAAGCATTGATATAAATCTTGTTGATTCAATACAACGAGAACCCTCAGGAAAAATGAGAGTAGTTAAGTCGCTTTTGTTATAAGATTGAGCTTCATTTTACGTTATAAAAATGGTGACACATCGACCATTATAAAAGTAGATTTTGGTATATAACGCTGCAAGACTTGCCGATCTCGGACGCTATAAATGGATTCAATATCAGTAATTATACCAACCTTCAACAACGCACAGCATATTGAGGAGGCAATTCGCACCATCCTAAATCAAACGCTGCAAGCAACAGAAATAATCGTTATTGACGACGGGTCCACAGACAACACGAAGTCGGTATTAGAATCGATAAACTGTAGCTATGTGTATTACTACAGGCAGGAAAATTCTGGGGCCTCCTCTGCCAGAAATTTCGGAATGAAAATTGCGAAAGGAAAATACATAGCCTTTTTAGATGCTGACGATCTTTGGTTACCCAACATGCTGGAAGAGCAGGCTTACGCGCTAAATCTCCACACCTCCGCCGCACTTTCCATTACCAATTTCATTCGATTCGACGCTACTAATAGAGTTAAATTTCTACCGCAGTTTTCATTCTATCATGAACTAGCCTTAGCTAGGACGAGGGCCAAGCCGACAGGAAACCTAACCGCCATAGAGGGAAGATCATTCACCACACTTATAAAGTTCGGTGAATTTCCGGCGTTTACCTCTGCCATCATGTTCAGGAAGTCTTACTTGAAAGGACTTCTATTTAGTACAAAGTTAAAAATTTGCGAAGACGCCGAGTTTGTGCTGAAAGTATCTACACGAGGCGGCGCCGTATTCAATGACAATATTTTAATGGAGATGAGAAGGCACGACAGCAACACAACTAAACATTGGCAAAACATATCTACGGATAAATTACAGGCGCTTTTAGTTCTCGCAGAATACTCAGACCTAAGCTCCGACCAAAGAATCGCCCTCAACGACAGACTAATACGTGCAAACATCGACGCCTCGACCTACCAGCTTCGAAACGGTAGTGTTATTGAAGGCCTAGGCTACTACATCAACTCGCTAAAAATTGCCGGACATCCAACCAGAAAAGTAAAAGGAGCGCTGAGAGCAACCATAGAATTAGTCAAACGTAGTTATAACACGCTAAAACAATATTTACTGTAGGCCAACACAAACCATTTTAAGAAATACAAACTTTTTAAAAAACACTTTTACAACACATTAACAATTTAGTGTATACCAAAAAAATTAGTCTCCACGGTGCGTACGCGCGCATAGAAATGCTAATCCCCTGCGCGGGGCAGTTAGTTCATTCTAAGGGACCTTCGCGCGCCGACTTCCTTTAGTAGCACCTATTTTAGAGTTTGCTTGAATTTTGAAATTATCAATAAGGAATACAGTATCAACCAAGAAGCCTCCTCCATCTGCTCCATTAGCCCAACCTAATAATGTTCCTTGATCAATGAAGTTACCTCTTGTAGAGAATGGAATAAGGTTTTTTCCGAGAGGCGCTTGAGTATATGCCTTTTGTAATTGGGGATGATGCGTACCAGTGATGAACACTCCGTCTTTGTATATCTCCACAGAACCTTTAGTATGAGAATCCTCTGCAAGCTGCAACAATACGTCTATACGACTCCATGATCCCTCCCGATCCTTCATAATAAGTGGCTCACCACTAATCATTGAGTGTCCATAATTATTGCCATCAACACCAATATAAATCGAAGGCGAGGCACCACCAGGCATACCCCACATTTCACTGTTTATAGATATATTTGCATTTGATGTTCCGTAAACACCTGACCAAAGATAAAATAATTTATGGTTGTGCTCAATGTGTATATAGTCCTCCGGAATGTATATATCAAAGCTCATATGTAACTGTACCGCGTTTACACCTAACCTAAAATCATATTCAGACCAAGAGTCGCCAGACCCCTCTGAATTAGGTACGTACTTCATCTCCATTACTTTGTTACCAGAAGATGTCGGGTCCGGAATGCTGTACCTTAAGTAGACTCCCTCCCCCTGCCAAAAGGAAGCGTCAGGGGTCGGAGATTCGAAATCATCAGAAAACTCCCACTCAGGGTCGACTAGCCCAATATCTAATTCAGCCAACGCAACAGGCGATAGAATTGATAATATTAGAGGGTAAGCACAAGCAAGAATTGTTTTCATTTAATCACCACATTAACTCGTTTATTTCAAACTTTATTGGCGATACGAACATATCTTATCATTCTAAAATTGTCAGATACACCAACCCAGTTACTATAGATTAGGTGCTATAGAAAGACCAATCTCCTTAATGCATATTAACTTAACGCTTGACTTAGCTTTTTTCCATTTTTAGAAGAAAAGCAATTCAAAAGGCCTTGATTTATACCTAAAAGAAAGTAGATATAGGGATAAAGAGCCACAGACATAAAAAAAGAAGATATAAAGTATCCGAGCAATGCCAAATCGACATAACGGGTATAGCCAACTACCTCCGTATGAAAACTCCGAGAATGTGCACTAGATCTAATTTTTTGGGTTAATACGAGACATTGGAAAACCATTAAGCAGTAAGCAAATAGTCCAGGGTAGCCCATTTCACTTGCGGCTTGAATTAGCGTGTTATGAGCAACTTCTTTTCGATACGAGAATGCTTTAAAGGCAGACGGGTCATAATAGTATCGCTCGAAGTATTCTGGAAATGCATTCAATCCAACACCAAACAACTTGTTCTCACCGAGCATATCAAGCCCAGCAGACCAATACACCAAACGAGACTCGGATGTGGCGTCACTGCCCATAGATTCAAACCTAGCCTTTTGCTCTTCCGGCAAAAACGTTAGAGCAAAAAATGCCAGCAAGGAAAAGGCCAGCATGTTTTTAATATTAACTTTCCAAATAGCTATGGCTGCAATAATAAAAACAACAGCTAGAGCCAGCTGACTACCCCGAGAACTAGCAGCAATAACCGTCATTGCTCCAGTAAGCGGAGCTAAATAATAGAGCTTATTAACTTTTTCGTGCATCAATAAAAAGCCGAAACTCATACATGTAAAAATCACCATGATCAGCGCCAACTCGCCAGAATTTTCAAACCAACCGCGCGGCCCAGCAATCCCCCAGGAAGTAAAAGAGAACCCCCTCAGCGCCCAGGTTTTCGCACCAAACAACGACATTTTGAAGATGATTAAGAAAAATAGAATTAAAATAAGCTTGAACTGCTTAAAGTTTCGAATGCTATTAGAAAACATCAGAACGACTACAAACCATGATATTGGCACATCAATCACTTTCTTAGCCGACTCAGGAAACTCAGTATTTAAATAGGAAAATATGCACGTTAACGCGAATAGAGCCACATAGATATGCGTCCCCTGAATTTTTAGTTCACCATTTTTAAATAATGCTATGCAACCGATCACTAAAGAAAGCTGAGCCCACGGCAGAAAGTCTAACCAAGGGAAGATGGTGTGCGGCCGCAAGTATTCAAAGACTAAATAAGCACAAGCGCAGTAAAACGCTAAATCTTGTTTTCGGCACTCAGCAATAAAGTATTTTAGATCGGCCAGCATTCGTTCAGGACCTAGGTGCAGCGTCTAAATGAGAAATTAAATTTAATGTGCACTCAGAAAGATGCACCAAACAGTTACTCGCGTAACTATCACTGGCCGAATAGGGGTCATGGATATATACGTTTTTATTTGTTGCGAATGCACCTAGCAATAGAATTTGAGAATCGCTATAGATTGCACTTAATAACTTTGCTTGATATGGCTCCATGCATACAAAGGAATCTCCGGGCTGATATACGTAGTCCCTGATAGAGGTAGTTCTATGCGCTTCAAGTGACACACCCATTTTCTCCGATAGTGCTGCAACTCTGGAGTTTGCCGCCCCCCCGGTCTTAGTATCCAATCCAATTGAGCACACGGGGATATTCGACTTTTCCTTAAACAGCCACTCAGCAAAAGCACTTCGACAAATATTACCCTTGCATACAAATACGATTCGAGCAGGCTTATGGTGAACTACTTTATAGCGTTTGTATTTGTTAAATATCTTATCCAGTACTTGATAGTAATAGTGCTTGAGCATTCCTTTCTTGCTGCCAAAATTTTCTGCAATACTTGTCATAACTCGCGATTCATTCATCATTGCTAATGCCATAATTCTTAAAATAGTTATTCAATGTAAAAGCTAAAGACCACTTGTCACGAGCAACTTTCGCAGCAGTTTGGCCTAATGTTGATCTTAACACCACATCACTGGCTAATTGCTGCACACCGTCAACAATGGCGGTCACACTCTGATTTTCTACAATTACCGCCGTTTCGCCTTGTGCAACAATATTCTCAACTCCGCAAGCGGTGGTCACAATGGGCAACCCACAGGACATGGCTTGGGTTAAGGCGAGCGGATGCCCTTCACTAGAGGAACAAAGTAAAAAAATATCTAGTTCATTTAGATACGCCGGCGTATTTGCCACAAAGCCGCGCCACACTATACTATCGGACACACCGAGTTCGAGCGCCTGAGCCCGACAGGACTCAGCCAAAGCGTTTGTATCATCACCCGCTATATGTAATTCGGCATTTAGCCCTTGTTCTTTTAGGTGCTTCATCATAAGAATGGCGATGGGGTAATTTTTCGCCGTGCGCACATTGCCTAGGCACCCTATTTTCACAGGCCCAGCACTGGCTATTTCATACATATTGCGCGAAAAGAAATACTCTGTGTCAACGCCATTGGGGATTACAACTACCTGCTTTTCATTTATAGAGGTGGATTTTACTAACATTGACGCCAAAGATTCCGTTACCGCAAATACGGCTCTAGATCCGTAACGGATGGCGAAAAATTTTAGTGCACGAAATCGTTCGTGCTCACCGATATCTACAAAGCCATGAAATGTTGAATACACCGGTCTAGCGGTTAGCAAACCAGCCAAGCTAGCATAGACATTGGAACCCAAAAGGTGGGACTGTATCAATTTGACCTTTCTGGTCAGTATTATTCGAATCAATGTTGCAAGAAAACGAACGTTAAATGAACCCTTACAATTCACGATTAGGGTTTCGACACCTAACCGTTCGAGCTCTCGAGACACCCAGCCCTCACCACGAATAAGTGCCAATGCGTGGTAGCCTCTTTGATTTGATTCGGCGCATAGCTGGGTAAATATAGTTTCAGCGCCACCGGGCCCTGTGGTGTCTATAACATGAAGGATTGTGCTGCCCTGCATAGGTCTAATTTCCATCTAATAAGTCCTAAAGCGCTCTGCTTTCCGCTCTAGGCACATGAATCTTCCTGTGGTCCCCCATAAAATCAACTCACACTGGGTTCACGGCGCCATTTTAGCAGCATGCGTATTACAAACACAGGCATGTTTAGAATGGCCAGCTATAGATGTCAGACAGTGTTCACATTTCATATTGACTTGTGTACCTGCGGAAGCCTCCAACCCCATCAACGGCAGCACCTATGATGCAAAAAAACCAATAGCGGGTAGATCAATAGCCTCAGAACACTTGGAAGGCGGGACTTATAGATAAAATCTATAATCTATCTTTGTGTTGTACAGGCCTTACGCCGAGTACTAAATGGCACGGATATACGGTATTATTTGCGCTGTGATGAAACCCATTGATGGGGCGGCCGTAGGCTAGGATTATGGATAATTTAACCAACCAACAGCACAAAATACTTGTATTAGACGCAAACCAACGCAGCGCCCTTGCCTCAGTGCGCGCCCTTGGCGATTTACCGCAATTAACCATCTACACCGCTGATTCCACAAGCCAGTCGCTCGCCGGAAGTTCTAGATATAGCGCCCGCTATTTACAGTGCCCTAGTTCCGAAACAGACCCCCAAGCCTTCCTAGCCTGGCTTACAAAGGCGCAGGCCAGCGATCAGTTTTCCCTGGTACTGCCAGTCACAGAAATTACCAGTCAGCTGATTCTGCTACATCACGAGCAGCTGCCAGATGTTGACCTACCTTTTGCGCCACTTGATACCGTGATGCAGCTTGCGGACAAGTCCAACTTACTAGCGCTAGCCAAGAAATTAGGCTTCGCTACGCCGTCTAGTCAGCGCTATGACAGCACCGCAACGCTCGATATTTCTAGCCTGACATACCCTCTCGTCCTGAAACCTTGTCAGTCAACGTTGTATCGAGACGGCGCATGGGTAAAAACCTCGGTTAAAGTTGTCAAATCTGAAGATGAGTTACGCGCTCACCTAGCGCGGGCTGACTACCTCAAAAATTCAGCCTTTATGATTCAGGCGTTTATTCCAGGGCATGGCGCAGGTGTTTTCTGCCTGTACCATCAAAGCGAGCCTATTCTATTTTTTGCCCATACTCGCCTTCGCGAAAAACCTCCTGAGGGTGGAGTGAGCGTATTGAGCGAAAGTGCCAAGGTAAACCCAGCACTCAAGATCCTGACTGAGCAACTCATGTCTGCGGTGAATTGGCACGGTGTTGCAATGGTCGAATTTCGCATTGCTCCAGACGGCACGGCTTATTTAATGGAAGTGAATACGCGTTTTTGGGGGTCACTACAATTATCAATTGATGCTGGAGCGAATTTTCCGAAGCACTTAGTTTGCCTTGCACTAAACTTACCTTGCGAGGCAATTACACCCTACCGAACCGGCCAACGCCTGCGTTGGCTTCTGGGCGACGTTGATAGCCTCTATCTATTTCTGAAATCAAACAGAAAATTGTCTAGTAAAATTTCTAGGCTACTCAGCTTTTTCAATCCATTTTCACCAAAGACAAAGCACGAAATTAATCGCTGGAATGATTTAAAGCCGGCCATATTTGAATTTAAAATTTATTTAAAACAACTGTTGGGCCTAGATTGATGAAGTCCTTCCTTAAACGCATTGCCACAAAAGCCGCCAGTGCCTTTGGCCCACACAGGCGCCCACAGCCTAACAAGAACTTATGGGTGTTAATGTACCACCGGGTGCTACCTAAAGATGACCCACGATGCGCATTGGAAGAGCCGGGAATGATTGTTTCACCAGAAACATTTGACATGCATATGACAGAGATAAAGCGTCATTTTGAAGTTGTGGCTTTAGGCGATTGGGTAAATGCCAAAAAACGCAATGATCCATTGCCAACCAAAGCATGTGCCATCACCTTCGACGACGGCTGGCTAGATAATTACCAATTTGCCTTTCCTATTCTGGAGAAACATCAAATTCCCTTTACCGTATTTGCGGTATCTGAAAAAATTGGAACAGATTTCAGCTTTTGGCCTAATCGAATAGCTTCTTATTTAAGCGCTGGCCACACAGACATACTTAGACGCAAGCCACTATTCGCATCGGCATTAGATGCTTTAGGTGAGCAGAAATCGGCCTCAAAAGAGCATATTTCAGAAGTTATCAACCTACTGAAAGCGCATTCGGAAAAGGAAATTTACCAAGCGTTAAGTGACTTACCAACACCGAAAGACGAGACGCCAGATCAAAGAACACTTATGAACTGGCAAGAAATTCAAGTTATGGTTCAGTCAGGCTTATGCACCATCGGCTCGCATACCTGCACCCATCAGCGCTTGAATCAAGACCTTGACGCCACCGAAGCCTCAAGAGAAATAGAAAGCAGTAAATCTCAACTTGAAGAGCAGTTAAATGCGGCTGTTGATATCTTTTGCTATCCCAATGGCGATAGTTCTCGGCTAGCTGAGGAGCTAGTCAGCCAAACATACAGTGCAGCGGTTACCACCAAAAGAGGCATTGTTAGCAACAAATCGACACCTTTACACTCACTACCTAGAATTGGTCTGCACGAGGACGTTAGCAATACGGCAGATAAGTTTGGCGCAAGGCTTTCAGGCTGGCTTTAGCCGCGAGACAAATAAGGAGCGGTGCAGATAATGGATAGAGTTATTAGCGCAATACTAAAATTACCGGGTGTTTCGAGAATAGCCGAAACCACGCTTGGCCACTATGTCACCATCTTCATGCTACATCGCTCACAAGCCGAAACGCCATCACTGCTCGGCGCTAACCCCGATGTTTTGGAGCAATGCCTTCAATATGCCCAGAATAACAATTTTCAATTTTTGTCCATTGACGACATTCTCGAGCTCGCCACCAATGGTGAAACACCCAGCCGCCCCACTATCTGCTTTACTTTAGATGACGGGTTCCTTGATCAAACCGAAACATTAATACCAATACTGTTAAAATATAACGCTAAACCCACGCTGTTCGTATTAGAAAGCTTCGTGAATCAACTTGCTTGGCCCTGGGATGCAAAAGTTGGCTACCTATTGGCAAATGCCAAACCCACAGTAGCTGATTTCAGCTTCGAAAGTAGTGTGTTCAATTTAGATACCAGCAGTACCGAAGCCGCCATAAAAACTCGACGCCACATTGTTAGCCACCTAAAGCGCTGCAACCCAAGCCAAACATCTCAACTCATCAACGATTTGGCGATGCGACTCGATATTGGTATACCACAAAAAGCGCCATCACATTTTAATGCGCCAGACTGGGATAAGCTCCGAATGTTAGAGAAGCAAGGCTTGAGAATAGGCTCTCATGCATCAAGCCACCATCCCTTTACCAGTTTGAGCGACGAACAAATACGCGAAGAACTCACTCGCTCATTAAAAACCCTAAAACATGAATTGCGTAATCCCTCCTCTGTTTTTTGCTACCCTTCTGGAACTCAACATGACTTCAACGCCGGGCATACTAAATTGGTTCAGGCCGCAGGCTACGCAGGTGCCGTAACCGCCATTTCGGGCAATACAACGCTACTTAAAATTGCAAACGCACCCTACACCATACCGAGACATAGCTTCCCAACCAGTCTCGTAAAGTTCATACGGTATACTTCCTGGGTTGAATTTGTGCGCAGTAAAATAAGCTAAATATAACTCTATGAAAAACTCTGAGATAAATACTTTACGCAGAAAGCTGAAAGAAAAGCTTGATGAAAAAGGTGCGACCTCTAGCCAATTTAAAGAGGCAAAAAAGCCATCGCCCGAGTTCGATACTCTGATAAATAAGATGAAAGATATCACTGACGATATCAAAGCCATCGAAAAGCAAATAAAACAACTTGAAAAATCGCCCCTAGAGGAAGATACGGCATCAAAGAACCTGCTCAAACCCAGTGTTATTTATCAGAACAAACACTCGAACTTCTCGGCTAGCTTTTCAATTGACACCCTACAACCAGAAAGCCTGCAGCGCTGGGAACACTTTGTTCTAAATAGAAAGGCCTCGGTATTCTTCACCTCCGCTTGGCAAGCTATTATAAAGGCCAGCTTTAATCACGACACCATCATCATCGTTGCAAAGAACGCAGGTGGTGAAATTATCGGTGGTCTTCCCATTACCATTGTGAGCTCCGCTTTATTTGGTCGCATGGGCGTATCCGTCCCGTATGTTAACTATGGCGGCGTAGAATCCGACTTTCTCAATGTAACAAAGGCACTCCTATCACACTGCAATGACATAGCAATCACACACAAGCTAAAGCACGTAGAAGTGCGCACCATGCAATCCGAATTGGCCGATACAAGCATTAGCAAGAAAGTATCGATGGTACTAAAGCTGCCAAATTCAAAACAAGCCCTAGAGTCACAACTAAGCGCTAAAGTACGCGCTCAATATAAAAAAGCGGAGATCAATAGCCCCTCAATTAAATTTGGAAAACTGGAACTACTTGATGACTTTTACCGCGTTTTTTCTGAGAACATGCGCGATTTAGGCACACCGGTATACAGCCGAGGTTTTTTTCAGTCTATTCTCAGTACCGCAGCGATTAAAGCCACTATTGCCGTGGGGTATTTAGAGGGAATTCCGGTTTCTACCGGCTTTTTGATAGGCAATCAAGACACACTGGAAATTCCTTGGGCATCAACCTTAAAGAAATATAATCATAAAAATATGAACATGTGGCTTTATAGACAGATACTAGACCATGCTATTGACTGCAATTATGATTATTTTGATTTCGGCAGATCGACAAAGGATGCAGGAACCTACAAGTTTAAGAAACAATGGGGCGCGCAGCCATTCGAACATCATTGGTATTATTTTGGTTCCAGTCAAAAATCCTCTGACTTAAACACAGACAATCCAAAACTACAGCTTTTAATAAAGGCCTGGAAACGACTACCAGTTTGGTTAACACGGCTAATTGGGCCCATTATCGTTAGGGGCATTCCCTAGAGGATGCCCACCCATTTAATGGCGAGCTTCTCAATCATGCAAAAAAATAGCGCTACTACAGCCTCAAGCACATAAACAAGAAGGCTCATATAAAAAGCTCACCTTAACTACTCGCTGCTAGGTAAGCTTAATCTCTATATCCGCGACAATCGTTATTTAAGTTGCGCCTTAGCAAAGGCCACATGATCTTGAATATCTTTATTCTGAGGGGCTGCGGCTAGCGCCGCCACTAACACGTCATGCCCAGCTTTCAGCTCACCACTTTTTACCAGCAGCCAACCATAGGTATCCATGATTGCCGGGCTTTTAGGCGCAAGGTCATAGGCCTTTTTGGCAGTTTCAAGCGCTCTTTTATCGCCGCGATCTGCATAGATCCAGGCAAGATTATTCAGCGCCGCCGGCACATTACTCTGACGCTCCAACACTTCCAAATATAACCTTTCCGCCTCTGTCGTATTATTTTCAGATTGTGCAAACATAGCAAGATACAGCAGCGGCTTAACTGATTGCGGCAACACCGCCACCCAATCATGGAGAAAATCAGCGGCCAGCTCTGGTCGCAGACTATCCGTCCTGAGCAAGTTAAAAATAGCGTCACCCATTAAATCCGAAGGCTTTATAGCCCAAGCAGCGCGATAAGAAACCAATGCTGCAACGCCATCACCACCTCGCTCGTGAATCATACCTTGTAAATAATGTTTCACGTCTAACGTCGCACTCTCCGACGTTAAATCATCAAGTATTTTCTGTGCAGCGGCGACATTGCCAGAATCAAGTTCAATTTTTATTAAATTCGCAATATAGCTAATATTATCGGGCGCCAGCTCAATTGATTTCAGCAATGCATTTCGCGCTGAGACCACATCGCCAGCGGTAAGAGACTGCATTGAAGACTCTTGGTAGATTGCCGCCAACAGAATCTCAACCACAGGGTTAGAAGATGCCTTAACTAGTGCAGCTTTGGCGCTTTCCAATGCTTCGGATAGCTTGCCAAACCGCTGATAGATTTTTGCGCGGGCAAAATCTGGTTGCCAGTACTCACCCGGCAATGCCATTTTGTTCAAACGAGGTATAGCTGATTCCAGCTGCTTACTTTTTTGCAACACTCTCACCCAGTTGCTATAAGCTTGAAGTGATGCAGGGTTATTCTTGATCGCTTGTTGCCAAATTTGCGCGGCACTCTCTAATTCACCCTCAGCCTCATAGGATTGCGCCAGTCCGATATGAGCAAGCCCGCTAATCATTGCGTCGTCTAGTTTTCGCGCCTCCTCAAAGCTTTTGATAGCGGCTTTAACATCTTTCTGTTCAAACTCATACCAACCAGCGAAAAAGTACGCTTTCGCAGAAGTTGGGTTTGCATTCCGATACTTGCTTAACTCCTGCTCCAATACCTCGCGTTTGCCCACTGCCAGCAGCGTCCTATAGTAGGCCTGCTGGATAAGAAAATCTTGCGGCTTTTCAGTGTATGCCTTTTTCAATTGCGCAAGTGCCTGCTCTTGATTACCGCGCTGCAAATAGCTACTCGCTAACGCCAAACGCAGACGCTGCTGATTAGGATCTAGCGCGAGGCTTCGCTCTAAGATTTTTGTTGCCTCACCTAGGTCTCTGTTTAATTCAACCAATGCCAAACCATATGTGGCGAGTATTCCAGCACTATCTGGCTGTTGCTCTGCCGCCGCCTTTAACATTGCCACCGCCTCATCGGACTTTTGCGCACCAAACTTTGCTAATGCAGCCGCTTGTATTATCGACGGCGCAACCGTTTCAGCATCCAAATATTCATCAAAAAGCTGAGCAGCTAACTCATTATCACCTTGTTTTTGCGCTACGACACCTAACAGGGTCGCTGAACCTTTATCCTGAGGGAATTGCTCTCTTAACTCCTTGAGTAACGCCGCGGCTCCATTCAAATCACCTTCCGTGTAAAGCTGCATAGCGTCATCAAATTTTTGCTGCGCAGCATAGCTATCAGGGTTAGCATCCGATAAAAGTTTTTGATAGGCATAAGCCTCGGTTGATCGCCCCAGCCGAATTAATACTTCTATCAGACGCCGCAAAACAAAGACTTTGTCTGCCAACATAATATCGGCATTATTTAATGTACTCAGTGCATCGGTATAAAAACCTTCTGCGCCACTTAAATCGTTCTTGAATAAACTGATATCACCCAATAACGTCAAGGCATCAAAAGCTTGAGCATCAAGCGCCACTAACTTAGTTAAATAACGCTGAGCTTCATCTACCTTTTGCTCTGAAAGAGCGCGGGCTGCCTCTAGGTAAAGGGCCGTATGCTCGCCCTCAGGCATTGCCTGCAAAGTTTTTAAACGCAGATCAAACTTATCCGTATCACCTAAGTAAAGGTATGCTTCAGCCGACAGACGCTCGACCAAAATAGCCATGCCATTAACTGATTCGCTTCCGATAAGCGGTTCCAGTACTCCGATGGCAGAGCGGTATTTCTTACTAGCAATGTAAGCTTCTGCAAGAGGAATATCGATACTTGGGGATTCAACACTCCGAGGCTCCAACAGCGATATTGTGAGACTAAAAGCGCCTATCTTGTTGTAGATACCGGCCAGCACTTCATAACCTTCCGGTTGATCAGGCGTCAACTGGATAACATTTCTAGCCTCCAACATTGCAGCTCGAAACTGACCCTGTTTTTCATAAATTTTCGCGGATTTTAAATGACGCTCAGCATTGTCGGCTCCCTGCTTTTCTCCGGAACTACAGGACATCAATAGAAATGTGGTCACCAACAAAAACCATCGGAACTGAAATAGCATTATTTTTACACCATACAAAGTAAGACTGATTGCGCTAAAACGAATACGTTAACGCAAACCCATAATTATTCTGTTCATACTCATTACTACCGACCTCGCCCTCTGCAGCCTCGAATTGGTAAAAAAGCGAACCATTAAAGCGCTGTGTGAAGTCGTATAGGTACATTAAGCTTAAGTAGTCTCGAGTAAAACTTGGTCGATCAATTTGGGCATATTGCTGCCACTGCCTACGGTAGCCAAACTCTACACCGGCCCGTTCCGTCAATCGATAACGGAGCATTAATCCCGCAGAGGATTCATCGTTATTTTCTTGCTTTAGGCGTCGATACTCATCATCTCGATATTGGGCATATAGATCAAAGGAGCACCTAGAGCAAATCGATTGCGTTCGCCAACGCAAACCAAATTGCTTACGCTCCATTTGATCAACCCCAACACCATCGTTACCCGGCGTTGGGTCCACCCCATCCTGATTACCATCGCCTATCGAACTATCGGTAATATCTTGCGATGCATTGAACTCAAAAGCTTGGCCACCGTTTTCGTAGGTGACATCGATTTTAAACATTGGAGCGGTGTAGTCCTTACCACCGTCAGCAAATGTGGCATTATTAACACCCGCTAACACCGTGTAGTTCAAGTAACGGGTTTGAGCGGTGTAACTTAGCCTTGCATTAAGGGAGTCGTAGTCATCTAAATCGCCATTTGGGTATTCGATTTGATCTGCACCGACAGATAAGTTAAACGAACTTATTGCGGATAACCTATGCCGCCAATAGACAACACCCCCTGCGCGCGTGCTATCACGCGTGGAATTGGTACGATACTCAACCAATGAATAGGTACCTTGAACGGCAAGTGTGTCAACCTCACTCAGCTGCATTTTTAGTGAAGGAGTTGCGGTCCACACAGTTCGATCATCAAGATTTTCGTTTAGCGCTACGTCGTCAGGCGAACCATATTGCGTGCGCTGACTTTGCGACAAAAGCAAATCAAAAAGGTCTTTCTCCTTACCGATTTGTAACGCTGCCTGCCCTTCAATAAAGTTTTGATTGTCTTGAGAGTCTTCCGTGTAATTTGTGCCATTGAGGTTATAGTCTGCATCGAATTGCAGCAAACTGTTCTCATAATTTGCGAATAGGCTTCCGCCTAGCTCATCCTGGCGTTCAGAAATTAAGGCGTCTTCCGTTTTTCTGGCATTGTCGGTCTGCGTTATTCTGGCAGTTAGGCTGCCGCCGAAGCTATCGGTAGCAGTAGCCGACGAATTAGTTTGTGCCACTGACGTGATTGACACGCTGATCATGGAAGCGACAAAAATGTGGGCCTTTCTAATAATCACCTGAACAACCTCGCTAACGGGTTTAGCGGTTAAAGACGAGCCCAGCAAAGCGCTGCTGCCCAAGCGCATCCACACCCGACAACACATCCTCTGCCGTAGCTTTGCCTGAAGGAACCAACAACAAGGCTTGATCACAATATTGCGTTAGAATACGCGCCTCAGTAGTAGACTCCACCGACGGCGCATCAAGCACAATGAATCTGTCCGGATAGCGGTTCTTAATCTCTGCGATAAATTCCTTCATGCGCACAGAGTTAAAAGACTCTGCTGCGGACTCATTGGTCCCAGCCGCCGGAATAACCCTTAAGCGCTCCACACCCGATGGGTAAATTATTTGCTCTAAGGTTATTTCACTATCGGTTAAATATTGCGATAAACCAAAATTAACGACGCCATTCACATAGCGCTCGGCTGAGGAGTCATAGGGGTTACAATCAACATAAAGAGCGGTTTTCTGTGGGTCCAGCGCAAAAATGGCCGCCAGATTGAATGCAAAAAAACTACCGCCCCCTTGTGGCTTTAAAGAAGACACCATCACAATCATGTTGTCGTTCTTATTTTTTTGCATCAACTTAATGCGAACCTCGCGGAACGCATTCAAAACATCTCGTTGGCGCATACCAACATAAACAACTTTACGCTCTTGCAGCTCTTCATGACTCCACAATGACGTTGGAGCCATATTTTTAATTTTTGCAGGACCCATCTGACTAACCGTATTGGCACTCGTGTTGACACCCACCGTTGCGTTTTTCAACATATCGTTTGCCTCTGTCTTTCCCTTCAAATTTATGCTTTTTTCTTCGCCATGCTTTACTTTTCTAGCGTTCACAGCGTTGCTCACCCGCGCAGGAACCAACGAGGCGCTAGCCTCTGAGCTAAATGGCAACAATTCTTTTGCGCCGCCAAGCATGCGAGCAAATACGCTCGCTTCGTCGACCTTACCCTGGAAGTTTAGGGCATCGATGAGCTGACTCAACGCAACAGCACGCTCTAAACTGATAACACTTGCTGCGGGCAAGGTTTTAATTGCTGCTCGCGTATACATTTCTGACTTAGAATATCTGCCTTTAGCCATTGCAATGGCGCTTTGTAACATTAAAGAACGAAAGTGGGTGGGATGCTCTTGTAAAAGGTTATCTAACAACTCCTTCGCAAGATCACTATTGCCCTGCTTTAACGCATTGTCCGCTGCTTGAAATTTTTTCTCTACAGGATCAACTAAGCCGGCATCAGCCAACTCCCTTTTTGCAACCTCCACGGGCGCTTTCGTACCTTTACTAGACACTGTAACACCTCATGCATTAGCCCAGTATTGATCGCCAATAGGTAGCAAGCCCTATATAAGCGCCCATAGCTAGCACGGAAAGAGCAACCAAAATTAGTATGTCTTTTCGCAACAAACGCGTAGACATAGGCGAGTCATAATGTGGGATAACCCCCACCAACGTCAGCTCCTGCGGCAGTTGCTGTTGCATAGTTCTTGCCGACCTAAAATGCGGGTCTGCGAGTATATATAGAATGAGCAGCCCTAAAGGTGCCAACAAACCCAACACAGGCCCAGCGGCAGCAAAGTGCTTAAAACTTATACCTGACGGCGCCAGCGGAAATGTCGCGGGATCTTGAATTCGATAAGAAACGCCTTGCCCTTCTTGATCGAGAGACATTGAGAGGCGGGCGGATTCTTTGCGTTGCAACATCTCTTCGTACACATCGCGAGTAACGTTGTAATCTCGCGTCAACTCTGAAAGTTCAGCTTGGTTAGCAGCCACCCTTTGGGCACGTAATTCCTCCTGCTTCAACAACCCCTTTAATGACTGCATTCTTCGCGTTTGTGCACGCAGCTCCACCTCGGCTAAAGACAATTGCTTGCGCAGCTCTTCATATAAAGGGTTTTCAACATTTGCGCCATACACTTCGCCCGACTGTTTGGTTTGCTCGATCGACTGATCGATCTCAGCAATCTGCGCACGCAGCGAAACGATATCGGGATAACCTTCTTGATACCTGAGCAGTAAGCTTTCCAACTGACTCACCATCGCTTGGCGACTTTGCTTTAACTCGTCAACTTGCCCCTTGGTTTTTAAATACTGGCCCTCGTCGGAAAGCTGCTCTTTAGTGGTATTGATACGCGATTGAGTTTCCTCAATACCGATAGCTAAGGTTTCAATATCCACGCGCAACTGCGCCATGCGCGCTGCTACCGAAGCCTCACTACCGTCTAGATTCTTTGATTTGAAATCCTTCAGCCGCCCATCAGCAAGCTCAAGCTGGCGTTTATAAGACTGCACCTGAGCATCAATAAAATTAAAAGCTCCCAGGCTTTCATCCTTTTTCTTACGCTCTGTATCTGCAATAAATACAGATATGATTGTGTACAGGGTTTCAAAAGAGCTATCGGGATTGTCGGCTGTATAACTTACAGTAAAATAGTTGTTGCGCTCAGTCTTTAATGCAAGGCCGCTACGAAGCTTCCTGATAACCCGATCTTTTTGATCCGCATTCATGGTGTCATCAATTAACCCGGCCTCAACAGCAGCAGCCTCCATAATGGTGCGACCGTAAATGACATCTCGGGCCTGCTGAGATCGGTCAATTTCTGTGACTGACGCCCGCCCCCTTAGAAGCGGCTCAATGATTGTGGTTACATCAGAATAAAGCACAACGCTTGTGGTGTAACTGCTAGGCCAAAAATATCCCACCATCAAAGTCATAAAGCTTACAGTGATAAATGTGGCAACCACGGCCAAGCGAAACCGAATCAGCTCTGCTTTCAGTGCAGCCAATATTTCTAGGATATAAATCTTGTCCATCAAACTACTCTTTTTAACAAACCCTAATTACAAAAAATCAACATTTTAAAATGAACGTTCTGGCACGGTAACAATGTCTGATGGCTGTAAAGGATAATTTGTTCTCACATCACCTTTATTGATCAAGTCATCTAAATAGATAGGGTATATTTTCATCGCCCCATCGACCTTTCGATACAACTTAGCGCCATTGGCGGAAGCAAAGTCGTTTGTTCCACCCGCCAATAAAACCAAGTCCAATACGGTCATGCCTTCGCGAAACGCAATAGATTGGGGAAGCTCTACAGCGCCGGTAATTCTCACTCGGCGCTGGAAATCTGCGCTGCTTGGGTTGGTGACAATGACAGTTACTTGCGGGTTTCTAACATATGCACCGAGCTTGGTAACGATACTATCCGATAGCGCCAAAGGCGTAAGACCTGCAGCCTCAATGTCGCCCACCAAGGGCATAGATATTTTCCCATCGGGGCGCACAGGTACCGCCAATGACAACTCCTGATTGCGCCATACGTTAACCTGCAATGAGTCGCCCACACCGATTTGGTAAGCTTTCACTTCTGGCGATTGGGATATAACGGGCATCTCCAAACTTTTTTTGTTGGCGCACGCAGTAAGCGCTAATGCTAGCGCCGCTAATATTAAATATTTCACTGATCGCTCCTGATCGTTTTTATTAATGAACACCCTTGCCCAACAAAATAATCTCAACGGTTTGCACCATAATCAGTAAATCCATTAAGAAACTTTTGTTTTTAGCGTAATACAGGTCATATTTAAGTTTATTTTTTGCATCTTCAACCGAGGCACCATAGGGATATTTCAATTGCGCCCAGCCCATTAGCCCCGGTTTAACTTTATGGCGAGCACTGTAGAATGGAATGGCTTGTTCAAGCTCGGCAACAAACTGTGGTCGCTCTGGGCGCGGGCCCACAAAGCTCATTTCACCCACAATAACATTATAAAGCTGGGGCAGCTCGTCAAGCCGGGTGTTGCGGATAAAAGCCCCCACCCGAGTCACTCTAGAATCGTTCTTTTGCGCCCATACCGCCTTGCCACCTTTTTCGGCATCTTGGCGCATGCTGCGAAATTTGTATATTTTAAAACTTTTCCCATTAAGGCCCACACGCTCCTGAAAATACAGTGCGGAGCCAGGGCTCTCTAATTTAACGGCTATGGCGGTTAACAACATGAATGGCCACATAAAAAACAGAAACAGGAGCGACAGCGACAAATCAAACAAACGTTTTATTAATAGATGGCGTCGATTATTTTTAAACCCGTCAGAAAAAAGCAGCCATGAGGGCTTTAGTGTGTCTATATCGATATAGTTTAATTCGCGCTCGAAAAAGCTCAGCACATCCGTTGACGGCACCCCCGCCACCTTACAGTCTAATAGTGCATTCAGTGGGATACTGGCGCCTTGAGCCGAGCGACGCTCGTCTGGCGCAATCACAATCTCTGAAATTTCTTCACGCTTAACGAAATCCAGCCAGTTACTTGGCGCAGCGAGTCGTTTTGAATCCCCAACGGCAACGGGGCCATCGCCGTCGACAATACACCCCACCACTTGCACGGCCAACTTGCTGGTATGGCCATCCAAAGCATTAACCAACTCCAAGGCCCGGGTGCCCGCACCAAATATCACGACGCGCCGGCGAATATTGGCAATATCAACTAAGCCAATAAAGATCAACCGAACCACAAAAACCAAGACGGTAGAAAGCAACACGCCCCAAAAAACGAGGTTACTACCTAAGAATTCACCGCCAGCCAGAAAATCGACAAAATAGAGCGCCATGCTGCCCAGCAGGAAGAAGCTCACTATGGTGCGCAACACCATGCTGAAGAAGCCTTCGCGCACTAAAGAAAGATAGACACCCATCGAAAGTGTGCAGCAGCTCAACACCAGTGCGAACACCAAAGAGGGCAGCCAGCCTTGAAGATCATCCAAGCTAACGGGATTAGCGCCTAACATAAAGAATTGCGAATGCTGAACAGCGAGCGCAATCAAAAGAAGAAGCAGCACTTCAATACCGCCGAGGGCGAGAAAGTGCTGATGTATATAATGTTTGTTAAGGCGTAAATATGCCACGCTAAATCCTTTTTGTAATCTACACGTCCTGTATGGCACCTATGACGTGCCCTGCGCAACTAAACGCCCAAATAGCCGAGATTGCCGATATGCAAATCATCAAGCCACGGCCATCCAACACTGCGCAGAAAATGCCCGAACCTTGCTAATCGGGCATTATATCCTTTTTTATGACAATTACCCGATTCCTAAGTATGAATATTATTTAACCACCCCACATTTTGAACCATACACACCTTATTGGCTTTTATGGTAGATTATGCGACCTTAAAATGACGCCATCACAAGGACAGCGGCTCATGTTCAACGACTCCCCCACGCTTTGTATTATCGGTCTCGGTTACGTTGGTCTGCCACTTGCTGCTGAATTTGGTAAAAAGATCAATACCTTAGGGTTCGACATCAACACCAGGCGAGTGGCCGACCTAAGTCGAGGCGTCGATCAAACGCTGGAACTTAACGGCGAAGAATTAAGCGCTGCGACAATGTTGTCTTTTAGCAGCGATGAGCGCGACATCAAACATTGCGATGTCTACATTGTCACCGTGCCCACTCCCATTACAGAATCTAAGCAGCCCGATTTAACACCGCTGCAAAAGGCCTCCGAACTGTTGGGCCGGGTCATTCGCAAAAACAGCATTGTGATTTTTGAATCGACGGTTTATCCAGGCTGCACAGAGGAGTACTGCATTCCGATTATTGAGCGCACCTCGGGCTTGAGCTTCAACACCGATTTCTACGCTGGCTACAGCCCAGAACGGATTAACCCAGGCGATAAGGCACATCGCGTCCACAATATTGTCAAAGTGACTTCCGGCTCGACGCCGGAAGTGGCCGATTATGTCGATGCGCTATACCGCAAAATCGTCACAGCGGGCACCCATAAGGCCAACTCTATAAAGGTCGCCGAAGCCGCCAAGGTGATCGAAAATACCCAACGCGACATCAACATAGCGCTCATTAACGAGCTGGCATTGATTTTCAAACGCTTAAATATCGACACCCTCGAGGTGCTAGAAGCGGCCGGCACCAAGTGGAATTTTCTGCCCTTCCGCCCCGGTCTCGTTGGCGGCCATTGCATCAGCGTTGACCCTTATTACCTGACGCACAAGGCGCAGCAAGTGGGTTACAACCCAGAAGTGATTCTCGCCGGCCGACGCATAAACGACGGTATGGGCGCTTTCGTGGCCGAATCAGTTATCAAACTGATGACGCAAAAACGCATTCACGTGGTCGATGCGAAAATATTAATTATGGGTTTGGCGTTTAAAGAAAACTGCCCAGACCTACGCAACACGCGGGTGGTGGATATTGTCGCAGAGCTTGCCACTTACCATGCCAGCATCGACATTTACGACCCCTGGGTAGATTCTACCGAGGCCGAGCATGAATACGGCCTTAGCACCATACAAACGCCGAAGCCTGATGACTACGACGCCATTATTATTTGCGTGGGGCACGAGCAGTTTAAATCCATGGGCGCCAGCGCAATCAGAGCCCTAGGCAAACCTAATTCAGTGCTATTCGACGTAAAACACATCCTGCCAAAGGCGGATGTAGACGCACGCCTTTAAGACGGAACAGATTATGAAAGTATTAATTACCGGCGCCGCCGGCTTTATTGGCTCAACACTGGCGCACCGCTTGCTAGACCGAGGCGACACCGTGATTGGTATCGACAACCTCAACGATTACTACGACGTCAATTTAAAGAAAGCCCGCTTGGCACGCCTCACCTGCCGCGATGGTTTTACCGATGTTCGACTCAGCATAGAAGACAAGGCAAGCCTAGACGCGGCCTTTAAAGCGCACAAACCAGACAGAGTGGTTAACCTAGCGGCACAAGCCGGGGTTCGATACTCGCTGGAAAACCCTCAGGCCTATTTAGATGCGAATATCACCGGTTTTTTGAATATTCTGGAAGCCTGCCGCCACATTGGCACCGATCATTTAGTCTACGCCTCTAGTAGCTCGGTTTACGGCGCCAATACCGCCATGCCCTTTTCGGTTCACAATAATGTGGATCACCCCGTCAGCCTCTATGCCGCGAGCAAAAAAGCCAACGAATTGATGGCACACACCTATAGCCACCTCTTCAATATTCCCACCACGGGCCTGCGCTTTTTTACCGTTTATGGCCCTTGGGGCCGCCCAGACATGGCGCTATTTATTTTTACCCGGAAAATACTCGCCGGCGAACCCATCGATGTTTTCAACTACGGCAACCACCGTCGCGATTTCACCTACATTGACGATATTATTGAAGGCGTTGTGCGCACGCTCGACCACGTAGCGCCCAGCAACGACATCTGGACTGGCGACAAACCCGACCCGGCCACTTCGAAGGCGCCCTACCGCCTGTACAACATCGGCAGCAACAACCCTGTTGAGCTACTGCGCTATATCGAAATTCTTGAAGATTGCCTAGGTAAAAAAGCCACTAAAAACTTGCTGCCACTGCAGCCAGGCGATGTACCCGACACCTATGCCGATGTCGATGCACTGATCAAAGATGTAGATTACAAGCCGAGCACTCCGATAGAAGCCGGTATCGAAAAATTTGTTAAATGGTATCGCGATTTTTATAAGGTTTAGTCATGAAGCAGGGACGCAACGAACACAGAAAAACCATTAAACACGCCATGACGGTAGACGTGGAAGATTACTTCCACGTAGCGGCCTTCAAGGATGTTATCGATGTTAATTCTTGGCACGAGTGGCCTTGCCGGGTAGAGCAAAATACCGAAAAATTACTCGCGCTGTTTGATCAAGCCGGCATCAAAATCACATTTTTCATTTTGGGCTGGGTGGCAGAGCGCTACCCGAACTTGGTAAAAGCGATTCAAGCCGCCGGCCACGAGATTGCCTCGCACGGCTACAGTCACCAGCTGATATACAGCCAAACCCCCGAAGTTTTTAAGCAGGAAACGCTAAAGTCCAAAGACATTCTTGAGCAGATTACGGGCGAAAAAGTCATCGGTTACCGCGCGGCTAGCTACTCCATCACCCAAAAATCCCTTTGGGCTTTAGATATTTTGGCCGACCTTGGCTTTGAGTGGGATTCCAGCATTTTCCCAACCCGACACGACAATTACGGCATTCCCGGCAGCCCCGAAGAGCCCTATAAAATCATTACCAGCAGCGGCAAAACACTCACTGAATTTCCACTCACCACCGCCAAGGTGCTCGGGCAATCCATACCCGCGGCCGGCGGCGGCTATTTTCGTCAGTACCCTTACGCACTCTCGCGCTGGCTATTTGAACGAGCTAGCCACAACCAAACCAAACCACAAATATTTTATTTGCACCCCTGGGAAATAGACCCGGAACAACCGCGCGTTCCCAACGCCAGCGCCTTTTCACGCTTTAGGCACTACACGAACCTAAACCGCTGCCTGCCAAGGCTAGAGCGGCTTCTCAATGACTTTGACTTCGCCACAATGAGCGAGAGTTTAAAATATGCCAAGCTTGAAACTACCCGCCACGTATCAGACTTCAAGCAAGGATAACGCTAAATAGAGATCAGTTCTGCTTGAGCAACCAGGCCACACTGAAAACGAGATCTTGGGTGACAAAGCTAACGCCTTGCAGGTGCCTAAGCAGCTCTAAATCCCGATGCTGGCCGTCTGACATCGCGGTAAACCGGCCGCTACTATGATCCAGAGCCACGCTAACCTCCAGAAAATCAACATACCGCTGTACCACAGGGAATATACATTTATAAATAGCCTCCTTCGCGCTAAATACTATATTTGCTTGCTCTCCGCTTATACCAACGGCCTCATCCTCACGACAAACCATCGGAATTAAATGCGCACTAAGTGGCGCCTTTTTTTCCACATCCACCCCCAAGCCTGCAAGCGCATGGTTATTTGCCGCCACGGCAATGACTGTGGCGTCGGTATGCGCGATACTACCTACCGCGCCGTCAGGCCAAATAGGTTCGCGCTGGGTACCGCGAAGAATCGCTGCCGGCGCCACCCCCAACTCGACCAATGCTAAGCGCGCGCAAGAGCGTCCTTGTGCAAACTCAACAACGCGACTTTCGACCATGCCGTGAGTGCAAGATATCTCTTGCGAATAGAGTGTGGATGGCGCGCACAACTCGGCCGAACAGCAAATTTTAATCCCTGACGGTACTAGTCTTTTCAGTGACGCCTCGATGCTCGTAATTCTTCGCAAAAATATACATTCCTCAGCGCACAGACGCTGTCAAATAAATACAGATCAACACCTCCGTGAGGTGCCTTACATATCAATTTTCGCTAAGACGATATTCGCTTAATAAACTTCAGTAAGGGTGCTGGTAGCATTTTTTTGACGCTAGCTTGAAACCGATATTTTTTATAAGGGTCTATCGTCCATGCCACTAACGGACGATATTGCTGGGGTATATTTTCAAACTCCCGAGCTGAGACATTCACTGGCGGACGGTGCTCATAACCCCAAAAATCTCTATACCACTTTCGATGATATGTTAAATAAACGATAGGCCTCACCCTATTGGATTTATTCGCGCCGCCGCGATGAATAACTCTCGAATCAGTAAGCAATATAGATCCAACCGATACTTCCGGGTCAACCCACTCGCCGCCGGACAACTCTTGATGCTTCGTCAACAGATGTGTACCGGGCCGCACCTTAGTGCAACCGGTTTCCAGCGTGCAATCCACCAAGGGCACCAACATTGTCATCGCATACGCAGGAATCGTCACATCCACACTGTAATCTTCAGTGAAAATTGCCTGGCTATCGCGGTGTACAAATTGATCCGGCGCTCCGGGAAATGATATTACAGTGCTCAGCGCTCCCAATATACAATTGTCTCCCAATATCGCTTTCACAATTGGAAACACTTTGGGGTTTGCGTACAGTTTAACGCTGTTAAAAGGCCCTTCAATATCAACGGTATACAAGGGCCGCTTGTCCTCTTGACTGGTGCCGACTAATTGATCCCGATAGCGCACTCGGTAATGCCGTTGCCACGCCTCCATCGTCACGGGGTCAAAAACATTTTCTACCTTTAGATAGCCATGGGCTTTAAATAGCGCCACCCCTTGTGCAATCTTTTCTGCCGGCAACTCATGAGAATCCCTCTCGGAGTCCGTAAAACGAATGCTCGATTGACCACACTCTAATGCACTCCCTGTGCCCACGTCATCACCTACAAAACCATCCATATCTAAATCCCTAGTAGTGATCCAACACCCGCGACATCGTTAAAGCGTAGCGGCGGTATAAAATCGCAACCATCCCGGCTCGCCGTTGCGCCGACATATCTAACACAAGTTGCTTAGTATGCTACGACATGCAAGACAGCGACAAGGCGGCGCACAGTGAAAACGACTGGCGCCAATCTTGATAGGCTCGAGCGCAATAGTTGCTCGTCGGCTCCATCAATCGAATAGGCAACACAACGATCAACCAATCCGCCAAACCAGTAAATAGGTGCGACTTAATCTGAATATTACTTTAAAATCCGGTCGTTTGTGACATTAGGCTGTAGCCCAAGGTCATCCCTTGGGGCAGCTTGCGACTCTCATACCTTCGACTTAACAGCGGCGCTAAAATTGTACACGACAGAGAATAATGCAACCAAGGCTTGGCCCAACTAGCAGACTGGAAACTAGAAAATGGACTCTCGACGTTTGAAAGCAAGTATAAAGATGATGCTTGGATTGATTCTGACCAAGCTGATGCCTGCGACGACTCAAAAAATCAAAGATTCATTCGCTCTGCAATACTGGGGTAAAGGTGTTGGTAAAAGCAAAATTGGCAAGCGCATAGAAACACTTATTCGCTTCTACCTCGCCCACAGCAACAAGAATAAAGGCGATATACTCGAAAAAAGCCACAAAGACTTTTGGCGGAATGAGATAGACGCCGAGTGGTATCAAAAATCAGAGGCGCGGTTTCACGACGCAACATTACCCCCCTTGGCCCCTCACATTGCTGCGCTTAACCGGCTGATAAAAGACACCAAAACTCGAACACTTTGCGAAATAGGAACTGGCGATGGCATGCTGCTATCCCACCTGAAGAACACACTTGCCAGCCACTTAACTTTCATAGGGCTGGACTTGTCGGAACAAAGAATGGCGTTAAATCGCAACCAGTTTTCAGATATCAATTTTTTAGCCTGCGATGCATTCGACTGGATAAGTCAACGCAGCGAAGACCACACTGTTTACATCACCAACGGCGGCGTAATGGAGTACTTCAGCCAGGCCTCACTAGAAGCGCTGTTCAAACAGATTCGAACAGAGCAGCCACATAGCATTATCTCGCTATTTCACGAGCCTATAGCACCCGATCACGACCTTAACCACGATGTTGAGTCACGTCTAACGCTCGGAGGGGAGTTTTCCTATTCCCACAACTATCCAAAACTACTCGAGCGCGCAGGCTTCACAATTCAACATTTAGAAGAAGAAAGTCATCCTGCGGGCTACCGGGCATTAACGATTATCGCAACAGTGTAAGTCCGTGACCGACGAAAGCCAGCAAGTGCACATAGGCCCACCAACTGGGGCGACCTAATTAATTGATCGCACCTAAACCGGCCCCGAGTAGGTATAAGGCGTCACCCAAACGTCAGATCCTCGGCACACCAAAGCCGGTTCAAATAGCTAGGTGGTGCAGACATGTAATAAACGCAGCGCTATAATAGCCCCTGTGATTAAATGGTTTTTCACGCTTAGCTAATACGCTGCAATCTGCTTAGCCGTTAAGTGTCAGACCAGACTACCCGAGCGGGTGCGCTTGACCATTTGGGTGGATCAGCAACCAGCACCATGGATAACCTAATCATAATAAAGCGGTAGCAATAAACAAGATTACTGAAGCACTGGGTAGAAACCTATTCTTCAGCATCGGCAGGCGCCCAGACTGTAGCGCCTCCTAGCAAGTGTCATCAGCATTAAAAGGGAGTTTTAAATGCAATTAGGTACGCGCGAATCTAGTATTTCCTTCACCTCAATACAAGAAAGCTTTCGCCATCAGGCTCGACAAACGCCGAACAACCTGTGTATCCGCATCCCCAAATCAAAGGCCGACAATGCTTGGGAGCTTACCTATAAAGAGGTGGACTGCTGGAGCGATGCACTTGCCAATCAGCTGCGCGAAGCCGGTATTAACCTAGGTGATCGGGTTGGCTTGTGCGTTGAGCGCTCAGCAGCTGCCATTGCCGCGATGCTCGCCATTGCTAAATGTGGTGCGGTGTATGTGCCTATAAGCCCAGACTACCCAAAGGCTAGAACTGAATTCATGGCAGAGGATGCCGAACTTAAGCTTGCCTTCGCTACTCCTATCTTTGCCAACAAAATGACCCGCGTTGGCGTAAAAACATTGTTGCTAGAGGAGCGGCCATGCAGCACTGGTCAAGAGGCTGAATGCCCAATTGTTACAGTATCCAAGGATCAGCCGGCCTATATTATTTACACTTCGGGTTCTACCGGTAGACCAAAGGGCGTTGAAGTTCCGCATAGAGGCATACTGAGGCTTGTTGCGCCCCGCAATACCTACTGCAATTTCAACAATAGTCGACGCTTTTTACAACTCGCCCCGCTATTCTTTGATGCCGCCACACTCGAGGTGTGGGCGCCGCTACTTAATGGTGGTTGCTGTGTTGTACAACCCGGCGACGGCATACCGGACCCAACTTTATTAGCCAATGTACTAAAAGAAGAAAAAGTAACGAGCCTGTGGTTAACCTCCTCCTTATTTAACTGGCTGGTTGATAATGACGCGCTTGCCGGCGTGCCCGTTGAAGAGCTACTTGTTGGTGGCGAAGCGCTGTCTCTCGCACATATAAAACGCGCTCAAGAGCAACTGCCCAATACACAGCTTATAAACGGCTATGGACCAACGGAAACAACCACCTTCGCTTGCTGCTATCCCATACCTAGACCTATCCCTGAACAATGGACCGCCGTTCCCATCGGCCGCCCGATCCATGAAACACAAATTTTTGTATGCGATGCAGAGCTTCGCGAAGTCGCTCTAGGTCAGCAGGGAGAACTCCTCATTACCGGCGATGGCGTTTCCCTGGGCTACCTCAATTTACCCGAGCGGACTCTAGAAAGCTTTCAACAGCTAAGGTTAGGTGGCGAGAGCCGGCGCGCCTATCGCACCGGTGACCAAGTCAGAATCAACGCCGAAGGGTTGGTAGAATACATCGGGCGCATTGACGATCAGGTAAAAATTTCTGGCTACCGAATTGAGTTGGGCGAAATCAATAACTGCCTGACCTCGCACCCCGAAATACGCGACGCAGCCGTTGTAGTGCACACCAATGATAAAGGAGGCAAACGACTGATTAGCTACATGGTCGCGCGCTCAGCAACAGCCAAGCCCCCCATTGGTGATATCCGTTGTTATGTTCATGCCGCCTTGCCCCATTACATGGTTCCTAATGCTTGGATATTCCTCGACAAATTACCGTTGACCGACAATGGCAAGCTCGATCGCAGGGCGCTACCGGCGCCGGTTTCAAGCCGACCCGATATAGGCGTGGAACTGGTTGAGGCAAAAGACGATGCCGAAGCGTTTGTGGTTCAACTATGGCGCGATCATTTAGGTCTTGATGACGTCGGCGTTAATGATCGTTACTTTGAATTAGGTGGCACCTCCATCTCGGCGGTTAACTTTGTCGCTCAACTTAGCCAAGACTTGGGCCAACGCATCCCAATTGCCACCTTTTTTTATGCGCCCACGATTCGCAGTTTTGTTGCTGCGCTGTGGAGTGATCACCATGAAACTATGGCGAAGAAATTCCCCCACCTCGTCTCAAATTATGAAACGGAAGAGCAGGACCTATCGCAATACCAGGTTAATGCTAGCGATGATGATATCGCCATTATTGGCTACGCCGGCCGCTTTGCTGGCGCGGAAGATACCGACAGTCTGTGGCGCAACCTCTGCCAAAATATTGAAGCGTTGCGTTTTGCCAGCGATGACGAGTTAAGATCAGCAGGCGTTAGCGAAGAAAACATACAAGACCCAGACTATATTCGAGCCTACTTTTCGCTAGACGATCTTGAATACTTCGACGCCGGTTTTTTTGGCTACCAGCCCCGCGAAGCAGAATTGATGGACCCGCAACACCGGATTTTTTTAGAGCAAGCCTGGGCTGCACTGGATAACGCGGGCTATAGCGACACCGAAAGATACACCAACAAAATTAGTGTGTTTGGCGGCATCGCCCGCGACGCCTACAGCCACAACTATGTGTCTAAACACTCTACCTACCAAGAAGATATTAGCGAGTTCTATGTCAACATGGGGAATGATAAAAACTTCCCCGCCACTCGTGTCGCCTATCAGTTGAATTTACGCGGCCCAGCAGCAAGCATTCAAACCGCCTGTTCATCGGGCGGCACTGCGCTACACCTTGCCATCCAAAGCTTAAAAAGCGGTGACTGCGATATCGCAGTAATTGGTGGCTGCCGAGCACTAGTGCCGCAAAAAAGCGGTTATCGGCTAGTCGAGGAAGGCGCTTTATCTAACGATGGTCACTTGCGCGCTTTCGATGCCCAAGCCAGCGGCATGGTGCGAGGAAGCGGCGCTGCATTTGTGGTTATTAAACGCCTGAAAGAGGCCGTGGCCGACAAAGACTGCATCCGCGCTATTATCAAAGCAACCGCTATTAACAATGATGGCAACGCTAAAGTCGGCTATACCGCACCTAGCGTTGAGGGCCAGTCAGAAGTGATTACCAAAGCATTGGTGCTATCAGGTGTGGCTGCAGACTCCATAGGCTATGTCGAGGCCCACGGCACCGGCACCTTGCTAGGCGATCCCATTGAGGTAGCGGCGCTAACAAAAGCATATAGACGCTTTACTGATGCCAAAGGCTATAGCCGCATTGGCTCAATTAAAACCAACATCGGCCACACAGATGCTGGATCGGCCATAGCGGGTATGATCAAGTCCATCATGGTTCTTGAGCACGGAAAGATACCTGCAAGCCTTAACTACACCAGCCCAAACCCAAACATCGATTTCGCCAACAGCCCCTTTCAGGTCAGCGACACACTACAAGACTGGCCCATTAAAAACGGCGAAAGTCGCTACGCCGCCGTTAGCTCTTTTGGCCTTGGCGGAACAAATTTCCATGCTATTCTCGAACAGGCTCCGAAACGTATTCAAAATGATCGTCCGGCACAACGACCTTTCGAACTACTCACGCTCTCGGCGAAATCAACTACAAGCTTAAATGCCAATATCGCTAGTGTTAGGGCCTATTTGCAAAACCACCCCGACCTAAATACGGCTGACCTAGCCTATAGCCTCAATAATTTTCGTGCCAACTTCAATGAGCGAGCGATTATCGTAGTTGAGTCTAGTAACGGAAAACCAGTATTAATAGAACGGCGTAGCAAAAGCGATGCGCAAAAATTTGCTTTGAACTTCCCTAGCTTCGAGGTTAAACCTGGGCTCGCCCACACACTCTACCAAAGCGAACCGGTTTTCCGCCGCTATATGGATTTATGTGCGGATATTTTTTCTAGCGACTACAGCATAGATGTACTGGCCTGCCTCTACCCAGAAAAAGCCAATAAAGACGGCAGCCTTGCTGATCTGGCCACTTACTTCGCTGCAAAGTTTTGCCTTGAATACGCTTATGCAAAATTATGGATACATTGGACAGAAATGCCGGCGCTGATCTTAACAGGTAGATCCAGCTTAGCTGTGACCGCCTGTATTGCCGATATGCTTAGCGTCCATAAAGCTATTGGCGTCAATCAGGCATTGGCAACGACAATTCTAGCAGCGGGTAATAAGCAGGCACTCGACGACGTTCTCGGAGACATCATTCCTGCCGTCGCCAAAGTTAAGCTGTTATCAACGGTAACGGGTAACATTATTTCAATTCCTGATTTAATGTCCGCCGAAATCTGGCTTAGCCACATCAGCGATAAAGAGGCAGATAACGCCGCTGAGCCTGCGCAGCCTTTGTTAGACGAGAAAATTGATACCCTACTTGCAGGCGTTAGGTACTTTTACGCCCACGTTGGTCGGCTCGCCGAACGCAGCCCAATACCGGACGCACGACTCATCGCACGACAAGAAAAAATAAGCCCTGAAGACTCAGCCTACCTCATCAATGCCGCAGATCAAGAACAATATCAACACCGCACTTTAGCGCAATCTCTGGGTCAATTTTGGCTCGCAGGTAATAAAGTAAATTGGCCCAATTTCTACGACGGACAACTAGTACGCAAAGTGCCTTTACCCACGTTTAAGTTCGACCGAAAGCGTTACCTTATAGATCTACCCGAGCGAGATCCAAAGGTTTTGCTATTTCAAGCCAGCAGCGAAGCTGAGCTGCAAAACAGTGTAAAGCTATGGCGCGACCATATTGAACAGCAAGCGACTATCGGCGAGAGCGCAAATTCGCTGAGCGAAATGTCACTACCGCTCAGCAAACTCAGCGGTTTATATAGAACTGGCATTGCAAGCATCACGCCCAGCCACCTAGCCAAAACAGTGCGCGATGCGTCGTCGTTGATCACAAGTTCAGCGAAAGCCATTAGCGAAAAAAATGAAACTATTTACCTGTTACCCGGCGGCGGCGCCCATTTCTTAAATATGGGTAAAGGCTTATATGAGCGCCATAACGTATTTAGGCAGGCAGTCGACGCAGGCTTCGCGCTATTCGGTGCGAACACCGGCCACGATCTACGCGCTCTGGTTTTTCCCGCTGACCATAATTCTACTTATGCCGAGGCGCAATTAAAGCGCCCGTCGCTACAATTGCCCGCCATATTTATTCTGCAAATAGCGCTAGCCAAGCTATGGAGTCACTGGGGCGCCAAACCCGATGCACTGATCGGACACAGTCTCGGCGAAAATACCGCCGCCTGCCTGGCAGGGGTACTCTCCTTCGAAGATGCACTGGGTTTGGTTAGCTTGCGCGGGCAACTATTTGAATCCGTAACGCCCGGTGGCATGCTGAGTGTTGCATTAGCCGCTGAGCAAGCGCGAGAATACTTAGGCGAAGAGCTTGACCTAGCGACAATTAATAGCCCGGCCCAATGCACGATTTCTGGCCCCACGGCCGCACTTACGGCATTAAAGAAACAGCTCGATAAGGACGCAGTAGACGCTCAACTTATCCCTATTGATATTGCGGCGCATTCACGCTACCTAGACCCTATACTCGAACCCTTTAGGGATTACCTCGCTAGCGTTAGCCTGCAACCGCCAAAGGTTCCTTTCATATCTAACACCACGGGTACCTGGATCACAAGCGAGCAGGCTACAAGCCCCGATTACTGGGTAAATCATCTTCGCACTACCGTGCGTTTCTCTGATGGTGTGCAAACCTTACTACAGAAGCCGAATCGAATTTTTCTGGAAGTGGGACCAGGAAAAATATTAGGCAGCCTAATTAAGCTTCACGATCACGCGGTCACGAATCAAACCTTGTCCTCTCTTCGCCACGCCAAAGAAGACATGGCTGATGTCGTGTTCAGCCTAAATACCGCTGCCAAACTATGGTCGCTAGGGGTCAATATCGATTGGCTGCAAATAGATCGCGACCTGCCCAACAGTTGCTTACTGCTGCCGCTTACACCACCGAGTGCACAACCAACCAATACCGGCAATCCGCTAGAGACACAAACCAACCCGACAGCAATGCCCCTACTCGCAAACTTTAACTTGGCAAGCCTACCCGCCCTAGATCATTCACATGGAGTGAAAGCCGCCGTGAACCGCAGAGAATTCATTGAAACCACGATCAAAGGCATAATTTTCGACATGTCTGGCCTTGCTCCAGACAGCCTAGATACAAGCGCTACATTCGTCGACCTTGGCTTTGACTCATTATTCTTGACCCAAGCCAATGGGCGGATGAAAAAAATATTCAAACTAAAGCTAACACTTAAACACTTAATGAGCGAAGCGCCCACTATCGCGCGCCTATCAGACTACATTGAAGAATGTTTACCCGCGGGTGCACTGCAAGAAGAAATAGCGGCTAGCGCACCCGTGGCGCCTGTACAAGCACCCGCTATACCAGTTGGTAACCCAACGGCAAATATTAATCACCAAGCGCTGAACGGCATTGATACAGGCTCGTTGGCATACGTGCTGGCGACACAGATCCAAGCATCGAATGCGCTGCTATCAATCTTACAGGGCTCGCAATCCAATCAATTAATGCCACTGGCCAACGGCCCCGCCGTGCCAGCCTCAGTGCCAACGAAAAAGCTCAGTCAAAGCCCCAAACCCGAAACCCCAGCCAGCGTAAAAACCGAAGCCGAAGATTCACCGAAAGAAGTCTTGGGGCACGGCCCATTCCGCCCCATCGTTAAATCAATTACTGGCGAGCTAACTCAGCAACAAAGTGAATTTCTCCAAGAATTCATCGCCATGTATGCTGATAAAACCAAAGGCTCTAAACAGCTTGCCGCGGATATTCGCCCCTATTACGCAGACCCGCGAACCGTTTTAGGCTTCAAATCTATTTGGAAAGAAATCACCTATTCAATCGTCGCCAAGCGCTCAAAAGGCGCGCGCACTTGGGACGTTGATGGTAACGAATATGTTGATTGCATGGGTGGATTCGGTGCGATTTTTTTTGGTCACGCACCCGACTTCATCATGGATGCAATTAAGGCGCAGGCTGATTTGAGTGTTGACTATGGTCCTCAATCAGCGATGGCAGGGGAAACGGCTCGACTTATTTGCGAAGTCACCGGCTACGATCGGGTGTCATTTTGTAACACTGGCTCCGAAGCCGTTTTAGCAGCAACGCGCATTGCGCGCACGGTTACCGGGAACGATTTAATCGTGACCTTCTCCGGCGATTACCACGGCATCTTTGACGAAATGCTCATCCGCTCCCAAGTTATTGGTGGTCAGCGTCGAAATCAGCCCATCGCTCCAGGGATTCCGAAAGACTCCAATAGTAATATCTTAATGCTCGCTTACGATGATCCGGAATCACTGCAGATTATCAAAGACCGAGCCGATGAAATTGCCGCCGTATTGATTGAGCCGATTCAAAGCCGATTCCCAGAGATACAACCTAAAGAATTTATTCACCAGCTGAGAGAAATTACTCGCGACGCGGAAATTCCGTTGATTTTCGATGAAGTGATTACTGGTTTCCGGCTACACCCCAGAGGCGCGCAAGCCTGGTTTGATGTGGAAGCAGACCTGTCCTGCTACGGCAAGGTTATCGGCGGCGGCATGCCGATTGGCGTAGTAGCCGGCCGTGCACGCTACATGGACGTACTCGACGGCGGGCCATGGCAATACGGCGACGACTCATTCCCGGAGGCTGGCGTTACTTATTTTGCCGGCACTTTCGTGCGCCACCCACTCGCCATAGCCGCCTCTAATGCTGTGATAAAGAGAATCAAAGCTGAGGGCGCGCAGCTCCACCAAGCGCTAAATTATAAAACAGCGATATTTGCCGAACGCGTCAATAAGCACTATCGAGAGCAGGACATACCCGTTGAAATTATTTATTTCGGCTCCGTTTTCTTGGTTAGGTACAAAGGCGAACCCGATTTCGAATTTCTCTTTTTCTTAATTTTACGCATCAATGGCGGACACCACATTTGGGGACCACGTCCCGGCTTTATGACCGTGGCACACAGCCAAGAGGATATAGAGACGCTCATCAACGCCTTTATAATTGCCGGTAATGAATTCCGTCGCGGCGGTTTTTTCCATGCCAAAGAAGACAGACCCGAAGAGCGCTACCCATGGACTGCCGCACAGAGCGAACTGTGGCTCGCTTGCAAGCTCGGTGATGCCGCGTCCGCTGCCTACAATGAGCAGGTTTGCTTCGCTATTGATAAAGATATTGACACTTTAAGCATGGAGTTCGCGACAGACCGCACGATCAATAGGCACCCGAGCCTTCGCTGCGTAGTAGCACCCGATGAACAGGGCATGCTGGTAAAACCCTATATGCGACCAGAGTTTCGCCATGTCGATTTAAGTGATTTAGACCGCGAAGCAGCGGAAGCAGAATATCAGCGCTTAGCTGCAGAGAATATCGACAAGCCATTCAACTTCTTCACTGGCCCACTACTGCGCACTTTAGTCGTTAAGATAGCAGCCAATGATTCGCGCCTTTGCGTCGCAAGCAGCCACCTAGTATCCGACGGTTGGTCACTCGAAAAAGTTATGGAGGATATAGCGGGCTATTACACCGCAATTTACCAAGGGCGGCATTATCGAGGCAAAGCGGTTCCTCACCTGTCCGAATTCTTTGCCGCTAAAGCCATACAAGCGGGTTCGGACGAGTACGTAGAAGCGAAAGAGTTTTGGTGTTCACAATATCGAAATAATATCCCTGCAGCACTGGAATTACCCCTCGATCATCTGCGCCCAAACATTCGCAATTTTAATGGCGAGCGGCACGAATATCGATTTAACAACAGTATTATGAAGCCACTTCGCGCTTATGCGAAAGAACAAGGCTGCACTAGCTTTGTACTGTTGTTGACAGCATTCAAACTTTTACTGAGCCGACTCTCAGGTCAGCAGGATATCGTTGTTGGCGTGCCGTCAGCAGGGCAACCAAATATTGGCTTACCCACACTCATCGCTCACGATGTTAGTTACCTGCCTTTACGCAGCCATATCGATCCTAATCAGACTTTCCAACAGCTGCTATTAAAGGTTCGCGACAACTTTTTAGATGCAAAAGATAATCAAGATTTTTCATTCGGCGAATTGTTACAGTCAATTAACATTCCGAGGCAAGCAGGTAGATTGCCGCTTGTCTCTGCTAATTTTAACCTGGACTTCCCCTTTAATCCGTTGAATTTCGATGACGCAAAGGCAACTTTTTTAACGACGCCGCGCAACCACGTAAAATACGACTTATCGTTTAACTTGACCGACGAAGGCGATTTTCTGCGGGTGGAAGTTGATCACTGCAGCGACCTTTTTGATAGCGTTACCGTCGAGCGCTGGGTAAATAATTTCCTCGAACTACTAAAACACATCGGCACAGACCCGAACTCGCCAATTTCAAAACTGCGCATGGACAGTATCGACGAGCAAGAGCGCATGCTTAATCAATGGAATGACACGAAAAAAGACTACCCGCTTGAAAATGCTACCTTACAGAATTTGATCGAAGCACAAGCAAACAGGACCCCCGCCGATATCGCGGTGATTTATGAAGGTGATAGCCTCAGCTACCAAGAACTCAACCAAAAAGCGAATCAGCTTGCACACTACCTTCGCTCGATCGGCGTATCGCGCAACGAACCTGTTGCGCTATTACAGGATAGATCACTCACCTTGCCAATTCACCTACTGGCCATACTTAAAGCCGGTGGTGCGTACTTACCTCTCGATCCAAGCTACCCACCGGAACGCATTAATTATCTACTACTCGAAGCAGGGGTTAAAATTGTTCTCTGCGATGACAGCTACAAAACGCTAATTCCTGAAGGCGTCACGGGGTTACAGGTACGCGACCTCGCAGGGCTCACACAAAATCAGCCAGTGCATGAATTAGCATCAACAAACACACCTGATGACCTTGCTTACATCATCTATACCTCAGGCTCCACCGGCCAACCAAAAGGTGTCATGGTAGAACATAAGTCAATTTGCAACCGTCTTTTTTGGATGCAGGAAGACTTCGCCCTAAACTCAACAGATCGAGTTCTACAAAAAACGCCCTATACCTTTGACGTATCCGTTTGGGAGTTCTTCCTACCTCTCATTTCTGGGGCGGCAGTAGTGATGGCCAAGCCGGATGGGCACAAGGATAGTAATTATTTAGCCGCCACCATCGCTCAGCAGAACATTAGCCTCATTCATTTCGTGCCGTCCATGCTGGCTCTATTCCTAAGCGACTATCACGCAACCACCGGCAAGCTAAACAGAGTGGTTTGTAGTGGCGAGGCCCTCAGCCTCGAGTTACAAGCGCGCTTTTTTAGCCTATATAAACACACGGAACTGCATAACTATTATGGCCCTACGGAAGCCGCCGTTGACGTCACTAAGTGGCAGTGTAGCCCTACCAGCCCTTATTCAAGCGTACCTATTGGTCGCGCTGTAGCCAACACGCAGATCTACATACTCAATGAGTTTATGCAACCGGTAGC
Organism: Simiduia curdlanivorans; assembly: GCF_030409605.1. Taxonomy (NCBI): domain Bacteria; kingdom Pseudomonadati; phylum Pseudomonadota; class Gammaproteobacteria; order Cellvibrionales; family Cellvibrionaceae; genus Simiduia; species Simiduia curdlanivorans. The sequence goes on along the minus strand of NZ_JAUFQG010000004.1, from coordinate 1,454,156 downwards.
AGAAGGTGTAATTGGTGAAATTTACATTGGCGGTGTGCAAGTTGCACGAGGTTATATCAACAAACCCGAGTTAACCCAAGAGCGCTTTGTCGACAACCCATTCCAGCAAAGCAACCAAAATGCCTCACCAAAACTATACAAGACTGGAGACTTAGGCCGCTTCTTAGAAAATGGCGCCATTGAATATTTGGGCCGCAACGATTTTCAAGTTAAGGTGCGAGGTCTACGCATTGAACTAGGCGAAATAGAAAACGGCATAAATCAGCATCCCGCCGTGAACACATCCGCGGTGATCGCAAAAGAGATAGGCGAAAATGATACACGATTAATTGCCTATATTGTCCCAAACAGCAACTACACCCTAGACCTTGGCGATCTCAAAGCACATTTGGCTAAAAAGCTGCCCGACTATATGCTGCCCCAGCATTTGGTCAACCTGACTTCTATGCCGCTAACCAGCAGCGGCAAAGTTGATAGAAAAGCCCTGCCAGAGCTCGAACGGGATGTCAAAAAACCAGGCCCCGAAGCGCCCTTAGATGACACAGAAAGAAAACTCGCAGATATATGGTGCAGCACGCTCTCGATTAATAGAGTAGACCCCAACGATGACTTCTTTTTAATCGGCGGCCATTCACTACTCGGTGTCAAATTGCTCGCAGCAATAAACAGTGCATTCTCCACCCACTTTAATTTACGCGAACTGTTCTTGGCTCCAAGCATAAAGTTGCAGGCAAGTTTAATATCAGATTCAAAAGCGACATCCACACAATCTAATATTGCCCCCTACGAAGGAAAAGAAGTACCACCGGCCACATCACAACAACAGCGTCTCTGGTATTTAGAACAGATAGATCCTGATGCAAATAACTTTACCATGGAGGCCTCATTCTTTGTTCGAGGGAAATTAAACCTAGTCGAACTTGAAAGAGCGGTTAATCTTGTTATCTCCAGACACCAAGTACTTAGAACAAACTTTGAGTTTAAAGAAAATCAACTGTTACAAAAGGTTTCAGCGTCTCGCTCCATCAATTTGATAGTGAGACCACTAGAAAAACAGATTGCTGATTCAGAAACTTCCATTAGCGACTTTATAAATTCAAGAATATCCAAGAAGCAAGACATTGAAAAAGACAACCTTTTCGAAGTAGAAGTTTTCAAAATAGCCGATGACAATCATTTACTTATCCTCTTCGCCCACCACATTATATTCGATGGCTGGTCTTTCGACTTGCTAATGCAAGAAATCAGCACGGTTTACGGAAGCAGCTCCGCATCACTACCGCCTTTACCCATTCAGTACGCGGATTATGCATTTTGGCAAAAGAATTACCTGCAATCCGAGGCAATGCAACGTCAACTTAAGTTCTGGCTAGAAACATTGTCTGGTGACCTGCCTATTCTTGCCCTGCCTGAAGACTATAACCGTCCAGCCCGACAAGCTAGCAAATCAAAATCTGTGCCTATCGCAATCTCGGAAAGTAAACTCAACGAAATTGAACATTTTTGCAAGGCATCTGGATGCACGCTATTTATGTTTTTTATTGCAGCCTATACATTAACACTGCATCGTCATAGTCGACAGAGCGATATTATTATTGGCGCACCAGTCTCTGGCCGAAGCGCAAGTAACGTCGGCGACTTACTTGGCTTTTTTGTGAATACCATCGCGCTGAGAATGACGATAAACCCAAAATTAAGCTTTAACGACTGGCTGACACACATTAAAGCTATATGTATCGACTCCTATGCCAACCAAGACCTGCCTTTCGAAGAGCTAGTTAAGCACATAAATCCGGAACGGGACCTATCAAGATCTCCCATTTTTCAGGCCTTTTTCTTGTTTGAGGATATTCGTGACAGGAAGACCGATTTACATGACCTCAGCCTTGAGCCCTTAGAGGTTAAACGCTCTGCCGTTCAAACCGACATTGATTTGTGGCTAAAACGCAGATCATCCGATGTCATCGGTGGCCTAGACTACCCCATTGAATTATTTTCTGAGAACACTGCGACATCGCTAGCTCAAAGTTTCTCATTTATTATCGACGCGGTTACCAACGAGCCAACCATTACGCTGGCAAAACTATTTGCCGCCAATGACGACGAATTAGCCGCGTTAAATAACTGGAACAACACATCGGAAAATTTTGGCGACGAACTATTTCTTGAACGGTTTAAGAGTAGCGTGAAACGGAACCCGGAAAAGCGCGCCGTTTCCAGCCATAACCAAGCACTCGATTATCAAACACTCGATCAACGATCAAACCAACTTGCACACTTTCTGATTCAAGAGGGTGTTGCGCGAGGATCATTAGTCGCTATTTGTCTAGACCGTAGCGTTGATTTACTGGTAGGTACTTTAGCGATATGGAAAGCCGGTGCAACCTACGTACCACTCGATCCAGAGTATCCTCATGCGCGCCTCCAATACATGCTTGAGGCTGCAAATATTCATGTCATTTTAACGCAACAAAGTTTAACTGATGTAGCAAGTGCCTATAGTTGTCGTCGCATTTGCATTGATCAAGAGCGAACTGAAGTAGAAAAACAACTAACCACTAACCCGCAGATTGACATTAGCGCCCACGACCTCGCTTACATTATTTTTACCTCCGGCTCCACTGGGAAACCGAAAGGGGTGAAGGTACCTCACGGTGCAGTTAATAACTTCTTGATGTCGATGGCCGCCAAGCCTGGCATGAACTCAACAGACCGCTTGCTTGCTGTTACTAGCCTATCATTCGACATAGCAGTACTAGAATTATATTTGCCGCTTTTAGTTGGCGGAGAGCTGATCATCGCAAGCGCCGAAGACGTTATCGACGGGCTGAAGCTTAAGAATATTTTCGAACAGGAATCGATATCGTTCATGCAGGCCACGCCCAGCACTTGGCGAATGCTGCTGGCAGACGGTTGGCTAGGAGCGAGCAATATCAAAATTCTTTGTGGCGGAGAAGCATTCCCCATCGATCTAGCGCGAAAATTACTACTTATTAGCGAAAATGTTTGGAATATGTATGGGCCAACAGAAACCACCGTATGGTCAAGCTGCGAGCAGTTAACGCTCCCCTTAGACAACATTTCCATAGGTAAACCAATCGCAAATACACAATGCTATATATTGAATGAAAATTTAGAAGTGCTACCCATTGGGGTTCCTGGTGAATTATATATTGGTGGACAGGGCGTCACCCAGGGCTATCTCGGCCAGGAAGGTTTAACCAAGGAACGTTTTTTACAAATCCCCGGCTTGCAGTCCAACGCTCCCCTTTATCGCACGGGCGATTTAGCCTACTGGCAAAGCACTGGAAAACTTAAATACCTACGCCGAGTGGATAATCAAGTCAAATTGCGGGGCTACCGTCTAGAGTTAGGTGAAGTTGAAGCGGTTCTTAATGAGAACCCAACCATTCAGGAATGTGCTGCTGTTGTACACGAATTCAGCCTCACCGATAGCCGGCTCGTTGCCTATGTTCGACTCGCTCAAGGAGAGCATCTTACAAGCAGCGAAATGAGACAGTTTTTACGCACCAAGTTACCCGACTATATGGTGCCCCAACTGTTTATTGAAGTTGACAAGATGCCTCTCACTCCGAACGGAAAAGTTGATCGAAATAACTTGCCAAAGCCAATCCAGGGAGAGTCCACCCAAACAACCTTCCTCGAACCAAGCACGGACATTGAGATATCTGTTACCACGCTTTGCTCGGAACTCTTAAACAAGAGCCCAATAAGCGTCGACAGCCTATTTTTTGATATCGGCGGCCACTCATTACTCGCGCTGGAGTTTATTCATAAAATCCAAGCTCAGCATAACGTGCGCATTACGCCGCTGGAGGTACTCACCAACTCACTCGGGCAATTAAGTGCCACCATTGAGCGAATGAGTAGCTTAAATGATGCACCAGTGCCAGAAGCCGGAACAGAAATGCAAGACATTCCCGTAAAGAAGAAGGGATTTATTGGGCGAATTCTGGAAAGTTTGGGGTAATAGGCGGATGACCAACAGCACCTGTAAGAAGATTGCAGAATGGAAAAAATAGAGGCCGCTCGTATAGCTCTGACCGACCAGAAATATGTTTTTAGTTAACTCTGCGCCCAATTATTAGCAAGTACTTATCTGCCATACAAAGCGCCAACACTGAAAGGATGCATGATGTACAAATCTATGAAATATTATCAAACACTGCAGCAACTTAGCCCACTGCAGAAGGGCTTTTTTATCGTATTCTTAGGGCTAAGCTTACAATATAGCCTGAACGCACTAGCTTATTTTGGCGCACTGCCGGATATTGGCGAAAAATCTCTCAATTCGCTGGTGAAAAACAGCACCTATTGGATACCTGTTTGCATGGCGCTTTTTGGCAGTTTTCTATTTAAAGGCAAAGAAGGTGTTGTAGGACTATTTCGCCCCTACGCCACGGTGCCTTTGAATCCTATTTGGTGGCTTACCGCAATCTTTATTTTGACACCGGTGGTTTACGCCAGTGTTTTACTCAATGACCTTCTGTATGGAAACCCATTCAATCTTTACGCAATAACACCTCCCACATCGGCAGAACTCATCCACTGGACACCGATGTTTATCCAAGTTGCCGTAAGCGATGAATTATTTTGGATAGGCTTTCTATACCCATTATTGCTACAGGCGGGCTACTCCTCGCTAAAAGCATCTTTGGTGATAGGCGTGCTGTGGGGCGTAGACTACATTCCGTTTATGTTCACAGGCTTTTTTGTTTCACCAGGGCTAAATGGGGCAAGCATCTTATTAGGCTTTTTTTCGCTAGCCCCTATGTATATATGGCTATATGAAAAGACAAAAAGCGCATTGATACCGATAACTTTTAATGTCTCGATGCAGTACACATTTTCCGCCATACCCACTCTACCTCACGTTACTGGCGACAACAGCGCCGTATCTATGGCAAATCTATTGTGTTTCATCGTCGGCATGGCACTTTGGTATTTTTATCCTTGCTATAAAGCAGAAGCCAAACCACAGACTGCACTCAGTGAGCGCAATCTCATACAAGAAGAAAGCTAGGGAACCTCTGAATAACTTTGGTACCGCTCTGCGTGACCTGTAGCGGTCAGCCGCAAGGCGAGTTTCGCAGCTAATGGCCGTAGCTCTTAGCAAGAAGCTCAACGCAGCGGATGGCCGCTAAAGGCCGCGCCCTACGGGGCTTCCAGCAAGTTCCGTGTGCGTTGTTGCGACTTCTCGACAGACCCCGATAGCCTTCGAAGCCGCGCCTAGCCCACGAAATTTGCTGGAAGCCAGAGCTGCACCAGAGTTATTCAGAGGTTCCCTAGGTATTAACATAGAGTATCGAGCCACTCACAAGCTAAGATCATCAAGAAAAAGCAACTATGATTAGTTGCGATATCAGTTGCGGCCTTGATCTTCGACATATGAGCTGGCCCACGCGGCTAAAGCTTCAGTTAATTCTCTGCGAGACCGAGGGTCAGAGTGAATGTGGTCTAACTGTGGACATAGACGCTCGTTAACGGTGTCACCAAAGTTTACTTCGCTAAACATGTCGAAAAATTGCCCGGAGTAGTTATACTGATCATCCCACGAGCCGGTAAACTGTACAAAAAGCCTTACACTCCTCTGTGCCAAACTTCTGTAAACTGCCGCAATTTCGGAGCAAGGCGGGTACTCCCCCCAATTCACTTCAGCACCTAATTCAACTTTTCGCGCAGACGCACTTTCATCGGATACAGGCATTATTAGACGGCCAACTCTGCTCCACAATTTTGCAAAAACTTTAGCTAAAAGGCCTTTCCAAGCGCCAAAATTAAACACCCTCGCGCGGTAGTGGGTAAAATAATAACGCCAATTGCGATAGGCATAGCCATCGAGCTGCACAACACCTACCACCCTTTCATCACCTGCCGCCACATGAACGGCGTCGCGCGCACCGGAGCACAGACCAAATAAAATAAACTGACTCACTCCCTGTGAGGCTTGTAGATAATCCATGACCTCACCAATTTCTGACTGAGCCAACTCATCGCGGCCAAGCTCAGTCCGCCTTACAGGGCTATCGCCCAAGCCAGAGTAGTCAAAGCGAAAGGATGACATACCCGCTTTTTCGCTAAAACCTCGAGCAACTTCAACTGAAAGTCGGCAAGCTCCAACTCGATGAATAACACCGGAGTTTAATATCAACATCATGCAGTTCGGCCGCACTGGGTTAGCAGGCGCTGTTAGCACGCCGACTAAAGGTGAAGGCCTACCAATTAAGCAAACTTGTTCACGCACAGATTGGGCGTTCATAGCGAAGGTCCAACCATGCGCTGCAGAACACACTGCATATTAGACATGGGCCACAATATACCGCTTTCATTATCCACATAATTCCAATCAACAACTGCGGGGCTGGAGGTACAAGTATAGTTTTCGTGCTGTTTCAGCTTTTCACTCAATAACTCAAACTCATCATTGTGCTGAGACAATATTAAGTCCACTTGCTGAAACAGGTTAAAGGTTGACTGCATCAAAGAAATTTCTGGGAGGCCAGCGGTGAAGCTTCCGGGAAATAGAAAGCCATTAAACTCAATATCATTACTGTCTGGCTGAGGCTTGCCGGCCGAAAATATTTCAGCCTGATACGCCTCGCCCGCGACCCAAGGGTCCCACAACACTAAGCGACTAACTTTGACCGGCGTACTCTTTAGCGTAGCCGCTAGTAATCCGCCCATGCGCACGCCGATGATACTGATATTTGTAGCCATCGATATATCGCGCAACTCTTGAATTGCACAAACAATATCCTCTTGCCAGCAGGCCGGTGTCACGCCATCCATGTTGCCGGCAGAATCACCCTGGCCGCGATAATCAAAGCGCAGCACATGAAAACCGGCATTAGCCAACTGAGTCGCTATAAAGCGTAAAGCCTTATGCAACCTAATTGCTTCATGGGCAACTGGGCCGCATAACAATACGGCTTGATTGTTAAACGTCGCGACTGCTGGCGGGTGGTAAACACCGTATAAACTGTGCGTAGATGAACCGAAGAAAAATGCTTCCATAAACCTTTCCGAAAATACGTCCCTATACGAATTACTGACTAACGAACTAGCCGATGCTATTTTCAGCTGCGCCCATAACGGTCATTAAAGCGCACAATATCATCCTCACCTAAATAGCCGCCGGTTTGAATTTCTATAAGTTCTAACGGAATTTTCCCTGGGTTCTCTAGAGAATGGATTTCTCCTATAGGAATATAAGTTGACTCATTCTCGGTCAATAAAATTTCCCTATCGCCATTGCGAACTTTTGCAGTCCCACTTACCACAACCCAATGTTCAGCTCGATGGTGATGCATTTGTGTGGACAACTTTTGCCCCGGGCTTACTGTAATACGCTTTACCTGATAGCGATCACTTGTGGTTAAACCGTGGTATTTACCCCAAGGCCTATGCACCTCTCGATGCAAGTCGACCTCTGTGCGGCCCGCTTTCGACAGCTGTTCGACAATTTTTTTAACGTCTTGGGCCCTGCCAGCAGGCGCGACCATGACCGCATCATCCGTTTCAACAATGATCAGATCAGACAGACCCACAGCGGTAACCAGCCGAGACTGCGCATTCACTAAGGTGTTTTTACAATCGATTACCACGGCGTCGCCACGCAACAAATTATTATCCGCATCCGGCTCCCCTATTGCCCATAACGCAGACCAGCTGCCTACATCGTTCCAAATAGCCGGGAAGCGAATGACCTTGGCGGCACTGGTGCGCTCCATGACGGCATAGTCGATGGAGATAGATTTCAACGCAGAAAAAGGCTTGGCCGCCAACCGCATAAAACTGAGATCGGCCTCGGCGTCTGTCACAGCCGATTGGCTGAGTTGATGAACTTCAGGCTCGTATTTTTCTAGCTCGGCTAAATAAATATCGGCACGAAACATGAACATGCCGCTATTCCACAGGTATTGGCCATCATCTACATAGGCCTGCGCAACCTCTAGGCTTGGCTTCTCGACGAACTCGGCTACCGACTCGACGTCATTGGCGCCATTTGCTTTTATGTAACCATAACCGGTTTCAGGATAACTGGGCTCGACGCCGAAGGTTACCAACGCACCCTGTGCCGCCAGCTCTGCCCCTAGCGCGACCTTTTCGTCAAACAATTGCTGATCGGAAATGGCGTGATCAGAGGGAAGCACCAACATGATGGCGTCGGGTGTTTTGCTGGCCAGCAACCAAGCGGCGGCGGCGATGGCAGGAGCGGTATTTTTCCCCTCTGGCTCCAACATAATACTCATGGGCTGAACCCCAATAGCTCGCGCCTGCTCGGCAATGAGAAAGCGATGATCCTCATTACATAAAATAATGGGTTGCTCTGCGTTCGAACGCGTGCGCGACAGAGTATTCTGCAGCAGACTGGCACCTGAGCCCTGCAAGTCTATACACTGCTTTGGATATTGAGAGCGCGACAATGGCCACAAACGACTGCCAACGCCGCCGGCCAATATAACGGGAACTATTTTTGACATGAGACATCCTGATTGTTCATTTTATCCACCAGCCCGCAGGCTTAGATTATTTATTCCTTTGTGCGGGCAATTATCCTTTATCTGGCTCTGTTACGAAATAGCCCTTACCTAATCCAAAGAGCAGAACCTGCTCCTAAAACGAAAAAGCCCCAATTCATGGGGCTCTTCAAGCAATATCTTTATGCCTCAGAACGGGATGTCGTCATCAAAACTATCGAAGCCACCGCCCTGCGGCTGCTGAGGTTGTTGCTGCGGAGCCTGTTGGTAGCCGCCTTGCTGTGGCGCTTGATTTTGTTGCGGTGCTTGGCGTTGTTGCGCTGCGGGCTGGCGCTGCTGAGGTTGCGATTGATCGTAGCCGCCTTGATCGTAACCACCTTGGTTAGAGTCACCGCCTCTACCGTCTAGCATCTGCATTTCGCTGGCTACAATTTCAGTGGTATAGCGGTCTTGGCCGTCTTGCCCTTGCCACTTGCGGGTGCGCAGAGAACCTTCCACATAAATCTTACTGCCCTTTTTCAAATACTCCCCGGCAATCTCGGCTAGGCGATTGAAAAACACCACACGGTGCCACTCTGTGCGCTCTTGTGGCTGGCCAGTATTTTTGTCTTTCCAAGATTCTGACGTGGCAACGCTCACGTTAGTGACAGCACCACCGCTAGGCATAAACTTGGTTTCTGGGTCTTGACCTATGTTACCCACCAAAATCACTTTATTAATACCCCGTGCCATACTTCGTCTCTCCTAATCTATATCTGTCTAATAGGGCCATCTAAACACTCGGCCAGTTATGTGTCGAGAAATTCTCACTAAAAGCCTTAGGCTTCGCGCCATCGGTACATGCTTATCGCACTGTTATCGAAATGCCGTGCATCCACTTGCAGCAATACCGTGGATTCGGTATCCACCCAAGTCACTTGCCTAACCCCAGGCAGTGTCGACAGGCGGGTTACCTCAATGGCGTCCATACCCTCTGGCACCTGCAAGCTCAAACGCACCGGTGGCGCCGGCGGCTGCTGAAATAGCGCCACCAACAGCCATAACAATAAGATTGCGGCGCATAAGGCGAATACAGCGCCAAAGCCAAACGCTTGAAAGACCACGCCGCCACTGGCGCCACCCGCAAAAGCGCCAGCAAACTGCCACGAGGAATAGACGCCCGTGGCGGTGCCCTTGACCTCGGCGGAAGCGACCTTGCTAACCCAGGAAGGCAGTGTTGCCTCTAACAAATTAAATGCCATAAAAAAGCCGAATAGCATAACAACACCGAGTAAGGCGCTACCCTGCAACCAGCCTAACAACACCTGTACAATCACCAGCAAGGCGATGGCACCGATAAAGTTCTGCTTAACCTTGCCGCGCTTTTCACCCAAGATCATAAACGGCAACATGGCCAAAAACGACAACACCATCACTGGTAAATAAAGTAACCAATGCTGCTCTCTAGGCAAGCCATATAGCTCTAAATAACGTGGCATGGCAATAAAGGTTGCCATTAAGACAAAGTGCAGCGCAAAAATACCAATATTCAAACGCCACAACTCCAGATCGCGAAACACCGAGCCCCAATCGAGCCGCTGAGGCATAACCCGCACAGGCGCCGCCGGCACCACATACCACAATAGCCCGAGCCCACTTAAGGCGAGCACAGCCGTCAGCCAAAACACGCCTGCGAGACCAAAGCTCTCAGTCACTAAGGGCCCAAGGATCAAGGCCAAGGAAAACGCCACGCCAATGGAGGCTCCAATCAAGGCCATGGCTTTGGTTCTATTCTCTTCCGCGGTCAGATCGGCCACAAACGCCATCAACACGCTGGCGATAGCACCGCACCCCTGCAAGACGCGGCCGGCAATAAGGCCATAGACACTGTCCGCCACAGCGGCCAGGACACTGCCGGCGGCGAACAGAAGTAAACCGATGGTAATCAGTGGCTTGCGGCCAAATCGATCCGATAAATAGCCGAAGGGAATTTGCAATATTGCCTGACTAAAGCCATAGGCACCGAGCGCAACACCAAGCAGGGCCGCGCTGGCGCCACTATAAGCATCGCCGTACAAACTCAGTACAGGCAATACCATAAACAGGCCGAGCATACGAAACACGTACAAGCCAGCCAGCGGCAAAACAGCTCGGCGTTCAAATGGGGGAGTCACAGTGGGCGAGGCCTTAATAGTGTCGCGTTATCATTTTAAGCGGCTCAGTGTAGCAAAATTGGCTTCCGAGCGGCACTGGTCAGTGCTCGAGATTCCTAGGTTTAGGTCAATTGCTTCTTATTATGCGAGGATCTATAACTAAGGTGTCTTTAGTGCTAATTGCTTAGCTAGGGGCTCCGAGCTATAGTAACTTGGTTATATTTTAATCGCCCAAGCAACCTTGACGATCGAGTACTTGGCAAAATCACAATAAACATCAGGATGTAACGATGATCAAGCGCACCGCTCTATTTCTCGCCCTCGTGGCAACCGCCGCCGTGGCACAAGCAGATACCGCGAGTAAAGATGCCCGCAATGCAATTGCGGCGCTCGACAACAGTATCGCCTTCGCGGAAGAGGCGATCATGCAGGTGCAGTCGCAGGAAGCGGTCAATCTGCTTACGGCCTCGATAGCTGAAGCCGATCTAACCATCGCCATCGCCGAAGCCAATTTCGCCATTCGCGACGTCAGCACCCAAGAGGCCTTTAATCAGTTGGCCGCCTCTGTGGCCCAAGCCGATTTAACCATTGCTTCGGTTGAAGCCCAAGTGGCAATCAATTCCGTTGGCGACGAGCAACTATTGAACGAGCTAGAAGCCACCTTAGCTGGCGCTGACAACAACCTTGCGAGCGACATGATTTTAGCCGTTGTCTCGGAACGCCCGATGCTGGCATCTGCCGTGCAAGATAGAGCTCTGGCCATTGGCATGGACGAGCAACTGGTCGCCAATGCACTCACAGCAGGCTTCAGCGAAGCCGCTGCCACGGCCGCTGGAAAATAATACTGCGGTACCATCAAAAGGTTCATTATATGAGCCTTTTTTTTCGCCCCCAATATGACTGCTACGGAAGTACCAACAAGCAACATCTCTCCTCAATTGCTAACCATTGCAGTCAATTTCCCCTCATAAAGCGGCCACCAAGCGCGCTGACGGTAATTTCATCCTGAGCAACCGCTATTTGGAAATAAAAATTACAACTAGGTTATCTAAAAAGCTCAAATTAACCGACAAAAACATCTAACAGTTCCATACTTAGGTGCTATTTTTACAGTCATAATAGCGCCTGCCTTGCAGTACTAAATTTGAAACTTTACTCTTAGACGCTGGCACGCCACGGATCGCGTAAACCTATAAAATGGACTCCCACATTATGAACGCCACTAGCACTGAATTTTTAAACACTGCAGAAACCATGGTGCTTCTCAGTGAATCCAGCATGCAGTCCAAAATGCTGGCTAATCTAATGGCCGAGCGCCTTAAATTAACCTGCAAGCTGACCGATCAAGCGCATCAAGTTAGCCAGCTACTAGCGTCCGACCAAAACCTATTGCTAGTGGATGCGCAACATACCGACCTCGGCGCGCTACGCGCGCTCCTGCAAGGGCTGCAAAGCAAACACAGCCGCTTAGTTATCGCGCTGTTCAATGTGATCCAAAGCTCCGAGCAGGAGCATCTAGCCGAATGGCCGCAGGTCAAAGGTATGTTTTACATCAACGCCGACCACAACCAATTAATCAAAGGCCTAGAGGCACTTATTGCTGGTCACTTGTGGCTACCTAGGCGCGTCACCCATCAGCTGATTGAGCAAAATCGCCGCCCGCCGATGGACTCTGGCTCGCGCCAATTGCTTACCCGCAGGGAATTGCAAATCATGGAGCTGTTGGCTGACGGCGCCACCAATTTACAAATTGCCGAGTCGCTGTTTGTCAGCGAACACACGATAAAAAGCCATCTGTATAACGTATTTAAAAAGATTGAAGTTAAAAATCGGTTACAAGCGAGCAACTGGGCGAGAAACAATATCTAGGCCAGCCTACTGTGACGCGTATCAGATTCCCGTTCTTGGCTATGTGTTTGCTTGGATTTGCTGTAACCGCACCCTGCTGGCCAGATGAAATTGAAAATGAAATTTCAGGCTTCACTCAAGACAGCACTATCACCCGTGCAGGGCATGAATTTGCGCGCCATCTAAGTGATTACCGCAATGCAAATTTCAGCGCAAACAACGACTACAACCTTGTGGTGTACGAGCGACCTTCGGCTCGCTGGGGCAGCCTTATTTGGGTAACCACAGAAAACCAAGAAGTTTATCGGCGTTTTTTGCCGCCGGGCAGAATTGATATTCAACAAGAGGCCAATGCAGCAGCGCAGCAGATTCATGCAGCCGCTCAACAACGTAAATTGCAGCTGATGTTTATGGACACCTTCGATCTCGATCAGGATGAATACTAGAGACCTAATAATGAAAAAAGTATTGTTTGTATTAATTTTCTTATCGTCAACGTTCAGTTATGCCTCCGAATTAATTTACACGCCTGTTAATCCGAATTTCGGCGGCAATGCGCTGAATGGCAATTACTTACTTGGCAATGCACAAGCACAAGACACCTATAAGAACCCAGACCTGGGCAAAGATGGCTATTCGGCACCCACCGACCTAGAGCGATTTACCAGCTCGCTACAGTCGCGACTTCTCAACCAACTCTTAACGGACGTCGGCTCGGGCAACAGTGGCAGCTTACAAACCGACGATTTTATTGTTGATTTAGTTGACGATGGCGGCACACTCACCGTCGTCATTACCGATAGACACACTAACGAAGTTACCGAAATTGTGGTTTCAGGGTTGGACCCACAAAATTAATTTCAGGAAGAAACATGTTAAACCCTATTGCTCGGCTTTTTTTCGCAGCCAACCTATTTTTTTTAACCGGCTGCCAGATGGCACAGAACACCAGTGAAAGCTTATTTGGCCCGGGCCTTACCGAAGCAACTCTAACGCCTCGCGCCAGCACCTACCGAGATCTTAAAAGCCTACCTAGCCCACGCGGAAAGATAGTTGCCACTGTGTACAACTTTCGCGATCAAACCGGCCAATATAAACCTATCCCAGCAAGTTCATTTTCAACAGCGGTAACCCAAGGTGCAACCGCCATGCTGATTAACGCTATGAATGAGTCTGGCTGGTTTATCCCCCTCGAGCGAGAGGGCTTACAAAACCTTCTAACCGAGCGGAAAATTATTCGTGCTGCGCTCAAAAAACCTGACACTCCCACAAATAATGACGATGAGCTGCCGTCTTTATTAGCCGCAAATGTTTTGATCGAAGGTGGTATTGTGGCCTACGAATCCAACATCAAAACTGGCGGTGCAGGCGCACGCTATTTCGGCATTGGCGCTTCGGAGCAATACCGTGCAGACCAAGTTACTGTAAACATTCGCGCCATCGATATTCGCTCTGGCCGCATATTGCACAGCGTGCTAACAACCAAGTCCATCCTTTCGCAAGAAATCACCACCGGTGTGTTTCGCTTCGTCGAATACAAGCGCCTACTGGAAATTGAAGCGGGAACAACAACAAATGAGCCTGCCCAGCTCTGTGTACTATCCGCCATAGAGTCGGCACTGATACATTTAATTGCCCAAGGCATAGAAGATAACTCTTGGGCGCTAGCGAACATGAATGAGGTGAATAACTCGACATTACAGCAATATATGTCGCAGGAACCCGCCATTCATTAGGAATAATTTCAACTGAAATCAAAAGTTAAAATTTGATCATACGAAGGTTGTAATATAGGTTAATTTTTAACTCATCATTTTAGGGGGGCAAATTAAAAACATACTTTTATTTTCAGTCTAGCGCGCTATAGAGATGCGCCAACACTACTACCACAATGACATTCCGCTTGCTAACAGGGATTGTCGAATGAAAATAGCGACCGTTCGGAAAATAATAAAAATAGTTGAACCTAAGCTGCTCGCGCTCGCCCTTTCGCTTTGCCTTTCAATGTTAATTAACACGAGTGTACAAGCCTCACCAGACATTGACGGTAAAGCGATCGACATCGAAAGTTTTAATGTCGACCTTGAAAATTACGCGTTCAACAATCTCGCAATAGCGAGTCAGGTTGGCAATGACAACAATATTATTGCGTCCCAGTCCGGCATCGAGAACGAGTTAATTATTAGCCAAGTAGGGCTGGCTAACGTTGTTAACGCAGAGCAAATTGGCGCACAAAATACAGCCTTTAGCGAACAGAACGGCGATCACAATATCGCCCACATTCTACAAAACGGCTCGCTAAACAAAGCCACAGTTCAACAAAATGGCTATGGCAACAACGCTGATATCAGCCAACACGGCAATCAAAACCAAGCACTCGTGATTCAAAGCGGTAATTACAATGCCGCCATTGTTGACCAAACTGGTAGCAATCACGCCAGCACGATAACCCAATATGGCGATCACCAGCAGGTGAGCGTCAGACAACTGCAGTAACCCCATCAACGAGGAAGATGATATGAAAAAGCTACTTACCCCTTTGGCTCTTGCAATTTCTCTGGCATCGGTACAGGCCATTGCAGATAACAACATCGCAGACAGCACCCAATTCGGTGACTTAAACGATGTCACCATTGACCAGGTAAATGTCCAAGACGCCACCGCGTCGGTAACTCAATCAGGCGATAGCAATGGTGCATCAGTTGTGCAAGCCAACAGCACCAATGCGATGACGGCAACCATCGACACTACCGGCACGGCTAACCGCGCCTCCATCTTCCAAGAAGATAGCTGGTTTGCCAGCGCCACTATTACTCAAGAAGGCGAAGACAATGGCGCCGACATTGTGCAGGAGCTTATTTCCGACGATAGCAGCGCAGACATAGATCAGATAAGCGCTGCGGGCAATACGGCCAGCATCACCCAAACCTTCGCTTTTTCCTCAACCAGCGCCATCGTTCAAGAAAATGCTGAAGTCAACAATGCCGAGATCGAACAGGTCGAGACCGAAGGTTCAGACGCCTACATCCAGCAAACCAATACGCTGCTAGACGATGCCTATATTTTCCAAACAGGCTTCGCACAATCCGCCGCGATTTACCAAGATGATGCCTGGGTTGCCAGCGCCAGCATTAGCCAAGAAGGCTCGTCACATTTGGCCACCATTGATCAGAATGCCATCTCCGATTACGCCATAGCAGACATCAGCCAAACCGGCACTGGCAACACGGCGAGCACCACGCAATCAGGCTCTTTCGGCAGCGAAGCCTATACTGCACAAGCCGGTGAGTTTAACGACGCCACCATTATGCAGGGGCCGCTCGGCATTCATTTGGCCATCGTCAATCAGGAAGGGCAGTTCAATAGCGCTTACGTGGATCAAAATGGCACCGCGGACGTTGCGCAAATTGACCAGTATGGCGAAGCCGGTTACGCGCAAGCGGTACAGGCAGGCGATTACAACGAGGCCATGATTGATCAAGGCGGCATGGGCAATACCGCACTTGTGGATCAAACCGGCCTAGGCCAAGCGGGCTTGAGCAATACAGCCTTGATTCAACAAACGGGCGCCTACGATTACGCCACCATTATGCAGTCTGGCGGTGCCGGCAATAATGCGGTCGTAACCCAAAACTGATTAAAAGGGGCCGAAAGGCCCCTTGTTCCTGACATCGCCTAGGCGGATAGATATACTGTTGAGTTTTCTACGTTATGAGAACTGCTGTCAGTGGATACTATTCAAGTTAGAGGCGCACGCACCCACAACCTAAAAAATATCGATCTCGATATTCCTAGAGACAAACTCGTCGTCGTCACGGGGCTCTCCGGTTCCGGCAAGTCTTCCTTAGCCTTTGACACCCTCTACGCAGAAGGCCAGCGCCGCTACGTCGAATCTCTATCGACTTACGCGCGCCAATTCTTATCGATGATGGACAAGCCCGATGTCGACCATGTGGAGGGCCTCAGCCCGGCCATTTCCATCGAGCAAAAGTCCACCTCACATAACCCGCGCTCCACCGTGGGCACCATCACCGAAATCTATGATTACCTGCGCCTACTTTACGCTCGCGTTGGCGAGCCTCGCTGCCCTATTCACGGCGAGCCTTTGGCCGCTCAAACCGTCAGCGAAATGGTCGACCAGGTTTTGGCTTTGCCCGAAGGCACAAAAATCATGCTGCTGGCGCCCCTAGTGCGAGACCGCAAAGGTGAGCACTTACATATACTCGAGCAATTAAAACGCGATGGATTTATTCGCGCTCGCATCGACGGCCTTGTGGTTGATCTGGACGATGCGCCGGCATTAGATAAAAAGAAAAAGCACGCAATTGATGTCGTGGTTGACCGTTTTAAAGTTAAAGATGACTTGCAGCTTAGACTGGCGGAATCTTTCGAGACAGCACTGAACTTGGCCGAGGGCCAAGCCATGATCAGCTACATGGATGGCGATGGTGCAGACCGCATTTTTAGCGCCAAACACGCCTGCCCTATTTGCGATTACAGCCTCGCAGAACTCGAACCGCGCCTATTTTCATTTAACAGCCCCGCCGGCGCCTGCCCAAGCTGCGACGGTCTTGGTATGCGCCAATACTTCGACGAAGAAAAAATTGTCCACGATGAAGAGCTCACCCTCGCCGAAGGTGCCATTCGCGGCTGGGATCGTAGAAACGTTTATTACTTCCACATGCTCACCTCCATCGCCGAGCACTATAAATTTTCTATCGATACACCCTGGAAGAAATTGCGCAAAAAAGATCGCGATGCAGTGTTAAAAGGCTCAGGCGAAACGGAAATTTCCTTTCGCTATGTCAATGACCGCGGCGACATCTACCAGCGCACCCACTGTTTCGAAGGCGTCATGCCCAATATGGAGCGCCGTTACCGCGATACGGATTCGCAAATGGTGCGCGAAGATCTGACTAAATTTCTGTCCCATCAAAGTTGCCCGGAATGTGAAGGCACACGTTTACGCAAAGATGCGCGCAATGTGTTTATCGACAACCGACCGCTACCCGAAATTACCAACCTTCCGGTGGGCGAGGCCTACGATTATTTTAATAAGCTCAAATTTGCCGGCAGTAAACAAGAAATTGCCAGTAAGATTCTGAAAGAGCTGCAGGATCGATTTCGCTTTCTGGTCGATGTTGGGCTCAATTACCTAACCCTTAGCCGTAGCGCCGAAACACTATCCGGCGGCGAAGCGCAACGTATTAGGCTAGCCAGCCAGATTGGTGCGGGCCTTGTGGGCGTAATGTACATTCTGGACGAACCCTCCATCGGCCTACACCAGCGCGATAATGAGCGCTTACTTCGCACGCTAACGCACCTACGCGATCTGGGTAACACGGTGATCGTGGTAGAACACGACGAAGATGCCATTCGCAGCGCCGACTACCTCATAGATATTGGCCCTGGTGCCGGCGTGCATGGCGGCGAAGTGGTGGCAGCGGGCACTTACCAACAAGTACTTAAGGCGAAGAATTCGCTCACGGCGGACTACCTCTCTGGCCGAAAATCTATTGCGATTCCAAGCAAACGCACGCCCTATGACCCCAAGCAAGAGCTGATACTTTCTGGCGCCACCGGCAACAACTTGAAAGATGTCACGCTGACAATTCCGGTAGGTTTAATGACCTGTGTAACCGGGGTATCAGGCTCTGGTAAATCAACGTTGGTGAATGCAACGCTGCACCCCATCGCTGCAACAGAACTTAATAAGGCCACCACACTAAAACCTGCACCCTATAAAAGCATTAAGGGCATGGATCAGTTTGACAAGTGTGTCGATATTGATCAAAGCCCGATTGGCCGCACGCCGCGTTCAAACCCAGCAACCTATACCGGTATTTTCACCCCAATTCGCGACATTTTTGCCGGCACGCAAGAAGCGCGCTCGCGCGGCTACAAAGCTGGCCGGTTTAGCTTTAACGTGAAAGGTGGCCGCTGTGAGGCCTGCCAAGGCGACGGCGTCACTAAAGTAGAAATGCACTTTTTACCCGATGTCTACGTGCCTTGCGATGTGTGCAAAAGCAAACGCTACAACCGCGAAACCCTTGAAATAAAATTCAAGGGTAAGAACATTCATGAAGTATTGGATCTTACCGTTGAGGATGCGCGTGAATTTTTCGACGCGGTTCCTGCAATCGCGAAAAAATTACAGACATTGATGGATGTTGGCCTTTCCTATATTCGCCTTGGCCAAGCCGCTACAACACTGTCTGGCGGCGAAGCGCAAAGGGTCAAGCTCGCCAAAGAACTATCTAAACGCGACACAGGTAAAACCCTCTATATTCTCGATGAACCGACTACCGGCCTGCATTTTTACGACATTCAACAACTATTAAACGTACTGCATAGGTTGCGCGATCACGGCAATACCGTCGTCGTTATCGAACACAATTTAGACGTTATAAAAACCGCGGATTGGATCGTCGACCTAGGGCCAGAAGGCGGCAGCGGCGGTGGCGAAATTATCGCTCAGGGCACACCCGAGGATGTTGCCAAAGTTAAACAGTCTTACACGGGTCAATTTTTGAAACCCATGTTGGCCAAAGCCGGCCCTGCGCCGAAGCCGAAAAGCACTAAGACTAAAAAAGCAAAAGCTTAAATTTCAATTACGCGCAAATTGGAGCACGCCGGCTTGGGTTAATTTTTCTCTAACCGGCGCCATTAACTCGGTAAAGTGCTGCCATCGACCGACGGAGCGCGTATGCGGCTTTTCCCGCACTTGCGCCGCACTTGCTGTTGCTACGGTGTTTTTTTGCTGATGAAAATTGAGGCAGGCTGACTCGAACGGTAAATCCAACCGCACCAATAATGATCGAATCTCCTCTTCTGGGTTGGCAACCAAATTTTCGTAACTAACCTCGACCAAGCGATCGCCCAGTAAACTTCGCCAATGCGCCATCAAGCGGTGATAACCTAAATAGTATTCCGCCAACTCATCAAGGTTGTATGAAAACGCATAGGCACCGGCGAACAACTGTTTATAGATGGCAAAGCAAGCGTCAAGCGGGTGGCGCGTCAGATGGACAATTTTCCCGCGCGGGAAAGCGGCTGCAATGAGCCCAAGGTAGTAATAATTAAAGGGCAGCTTATCAGTTCGATAACGGCCTAATCGCCCCAAATAATTCGATTCACGCCAATAACGCTCAGCCAGCTTGTCAGCATTAACACCCGCCATTGCCGTCATTATGTCGGCATTAATTGGGTCTGCACTTAAGACTCCACTCAAAGACTTAACACCTACACCAAGAAACTGTAACTCGCCTGCACCAGACACTGCAGAGTGGGCACACAGAACTGCATCCACCAGTGTGGTGCCGGTACGCGGTAAACCAACAATAAAGAGCGGATTCGTTTCGTCAGACGCATTAATTTTTACTGCCGCGAGCTTAGCTTGGGCAAGCCAGCTGGCATCGTAATGCTTAATAATAGCGGAAACTAAAGCCGATTCTGTTGCTTGATTATATGGCGGTGCGATTAACTTTGCCTGTGCTGCAGCCGCTTGATAATAACGGGAAGCACTCACCCAATCATCGACATCTTCCGCTAACTTACCTAAGCCATAATTAGCATAAGCGAGATCTTGTGGTTCAGACCAACTAGAAAGAAATTGACAAATTTGGCCGCTAAGGACTTCAGGCGCGCTCTGCTTTAAGCGTGAAAGCTGCCACCAAGCACGTGCGTCTTTCGGCCTTAATTCTAGATTTTTCAAGAGACTATCGCGCGCCAATAACATCTCGCCATTGAACAGTGCGCACGCAGAGAGATTACTTAAGTAATGCGGATTCGACGGTTTTAGCTGAACGGCTTTAGTGAAATAAGGCAGCGCCTCTAGATGACACCCAACGTGGGTCAACACCGAGCCGGCCAAATCGAGCAGAAATGCACTGCTTTGTATATCCGGACTCGCTATGCGAACTAATTCGGCTGCGCGGCCATGCTCAGCTGTTCGAACTAAACAACGGGCCAGATGAACCGCCGCGTCACAGCGCTGCTCATCTAGACTTAAGGCGCGTTCAAAGGCGCGCGCAGCAAGTTGATATCTCTCTGATTGCCCGGCGAGCACACCTGCAAGAAAGTGACCTTCAGAATGATTTGGCCAGCGACTTAACCACGCCTTGCAGCATTGATTTAGTCGCGGCCAATTTTGTTCTGACATGGCTTGCCGACTTTGGGCGAGCAATGCAGACCATTCAACTTGAGTATCCAACAGCCGTTCACTCCCAGAAAAAAGGCGGCACGAGGCCGCCTTTTTGTAACAAAAAACAGTAATTAGAAACGGTAACCTGCTTCCAATCCTATCATGCGTGGATTGCCCACGTAACGGAACGAACCGCGATCACCGTAACGTGCTTCGCCACGTGCACCATTCTCGTAGTACTCATTAGTTGCGTTATCAATGAATAGCTTCACATTCCATTGATCTTGCACGTAGTCAGCGCTCAGGTTGAGCAAGCCGTAGCTATCGAGCTCAACGTAATCACCGTTGTTAGCAATGGTGTCGTTTAACTGGGTTGCTACCGAGTCTTTCCAGTAGTAGTTACCACGAAGAACTAACTCAGCGGCACCTAACGGAATGCTGTAATCAGCGGCTAAGTTAAATTGCAACTCTGGTACACCTGGAAAGGCGTCACCCTCAAGACCGTTAATTTCAGGCGCATCCTCTGTCAGCTGCGTGTCGTAGAAAGTTATCCAGCCATCAAGGCGAAGTCGCTCTGTTGCATAGGCCTGCAAGGTTAATTCAACGCCTCGAATCTGACCTTCCTGACCGTTCTTAGTAATGTTTAACGCATTTTCTTGAGACTTGGTGGGTACTTGCAAGTCAGACCAATCAATCTGAAACAACGCCGCATTAGCCGTAACTCGACCATCAACCCAAGTAGAGCGCAAACCTAGCTCATAGTTTGTAGCCTTGTCTGGCGCGTAGGTTTTTTCACTAGCAAGCAGGCCAGGCCCAATATTAACTCCACCGCGGCGGAAGCCTTCAGCCCAAGTTCCATACACCATCATATCTTCGGTAAGGTCATAAGATACATTGAGCTTACCGACAGAATCTTTAACCGAGCCCTTACCCGAATCACACTCGGGCTCTGTAGCATCACCAGGAGTGCCATTCCAGTTGTAGATCGCGAGTAATGTACAATCTTCTTTGATATTCAAGGTTTGCTCGAAGCGACGTAAGCCACCGGTTACCTGCATGGCATCGGTGATGTGCCAGGTAACCTCACCAAACACCGCTTTTTCGGTAAAGGTATCCTTATTCGTAGCTAGATATTCAACCTCACCCCAACCGGTATCGATACCAGCCCAATCCTGATACCCAGGCGTGTACTCTGTAGACGAACCTTCGGACTCTTCATTCTCGTAGTAGATGCCGGCGATCCAGTCGATTGCGCCATCGCCCGTAGAAAGGAAGCGCGTCTCGTGCACTAAGGTATCTACATCATCAAGCTCTTGCGTGAACGCCGAAAACTCTGGGAAATCGGCGTAACCAGGCCAAATATCCACAACCAATAGATCGGTTTGATCGCGCTGACCTCTACCGGTAAAACTGGCTAAAGAAGTAGTGGAGAAAATCTCTACATAATCGGTTTTCCAATCAAACTCTACGTTAGCAAGCTGATCTTTAGCTTCATAGGGCTCAACGTAACGCATGGCGGAATGATATTTGTTGCCGGTATAAAGCTCATTACCTGCCTGACGCGCGCCTGCATCTTGATCTTGCACGAAGTAATTAGCTTGTACATAGAACTCCTCGGTAGGCTCCCAGCGCAAGGAAGCGCGAGCACTAGTGGTTTGTTCGTTATTAGCATCTTTTACAACGCGGGAATTGTTTGATATGCCTGGTTGAGTGAGCACGTCGGTGTAATCAATAAAGCCCGCATCATCGAGATAGCCTACGGCAAAGCGCGCCGCAACCGTTTCTGACAAGGGAATATTTACTATCGCATTGGTTTCATAGGACAGGCTGTCACTTTCGGCGTTTTGCGACATCTTGCCGTAAACTTCGCCTTCAAAAGCCTCAGTGCTTGGCTTGTTCAAGATATAACGAACGGTACCACCCATGGCGCCACGACCGTAAAGCGTGCCCTGAGGACCACGTAACACTTCAATCCGCTCAATGTCGATGAGTTTAAAGTCGATTAATAAAGGTGTGTCGTTTACATAACGGGAAATGACATCTTTACCGCCTTGGTTTTCTGACGCTTGTAAGCCTCCAATGTTCATCCCCCTTAGGGTCACCAGGCTGGTACCGCGCGCACCAGCATCAACCATCTGCATACCAGGAACAAATTGGGCCATTTTTGACAAGCTTGTGGCGCCGAGCTCACGGAGCGCTTCGCCATTCACTGCTGTAATGTTATAGGGAATATCCTGGACGCCTTCTGCACGTCGGGTCGCCGTAACGATAACTTCTTCGATATCGAAGATGGCGGCGTCTTGAGCCAGAACATGTGGTGCGGACAGACTAACCGCTGACATAGCGAGCGCTTGGGAAAGTAGACGGGGCTTAAACATTGATATCTCCAGTGATTTTTAACCAACCTACATTAGGGCTGATAATATTATGAGCACTCATGCTAAGCGGCCGCTAAACCGTCAACAAGACTTTGCTCACTCGAGCGCCTTTTTGCTGTACGGGTCTGTCGCAAATTGGTAACTCCGCCTTAAAATCAAGGATATCTATGCCGACATAGGAACCGCGAGGAAAGACGAATGTCGCGATTGCCATTAGAAAAATATTAACGCCTAGAATGAGGGCAAAAAAAAGGCCGAGCATAAGCTCGGCCTTTTTTTGATCTCAGCGCTAATTACTCAGCAGCTTCAACCTTGGCATTGCGATCAACCAACTCAACATAGGCCATAGGAGCCTTGTCGCCGGTACGCAAACCACATTTCAAAATACGAACATAACCGCCGGGGCGGCCTTCGAAGCGTGGGCCTAGTTCGTTGAACAGCTTACCAACCGCTTTATCATTGTTCAGACGGCTGAACGCTAAACGACGGTTTGCAACACTGTCAGTCTTTGACAAAGTGATCAAAGGCTCTACGACGCGGCGCAGTTCCTTTGCCTTTGGCAAAGTAGTCTTAATCAGTTCATGCTCAACCAAAGAAATCGCCATGTTCTTGAACATAGCCTTACGGTGTGAGCTGTTACGATTCAGTTGACGGCCACTTTTACGATGACGCATGACGCTAAATCCTATTCATTCTGATTGCTATCACAGCAAATCTTGTTAAGCGCGCGGCGTACCGCGCACAGAATCTACCTACTTGTCGTCTGAACGAAGACTAGCTGGTGGCCAGTTTTCAAGACGCATACCCAAAGACAAACCGCGCGAAGCAAGAATATCTTTGATTTCGGTCAGTGACTTTTTACCCAGGTTCGGGGTCTTCAACAGCTCAACTTCGGTGCGCTGAATCAGATCGCCGATGTAGTAAATGTTCTCAGCTTTCAAGCAATTGGCAGAGCGTACGGTAAGCTCGAGGTCATCAACTGGGCGCAACAGCACCGGATCGATTTCTTCTTCTTTACGCACTGGCTCAGCTTCTTTCTCGCCTTCCAGATCAACAAATACTGCCAACTGCTGCTGCAGGATAGTAGCTGCGCGACGGATAGCTTCCTCTGGCTCGATTGTGCCATTGGTCTCTAAATCCAACACTAACTTATCCAAATCGGTACGCTGTTCAACACGCGCACTTTCTACTGAATAAGCTAAGCGCTTAACCGGGCTGAAAGATGCATCCAACTGCAAGCGACCAATAGCGCGAGTTTCTTCCTCGTCGCTGTGACGCTGATCAGCTGGCTCATAGCCGCGACCGCGTGACACGGTCAGCTTCATGTTGAGCGCTTTGTCACCGGTGATATTAGCAATAACGTGGTCGGGATTTTTAATCTCAACTTCGTGATCAACTTGGATATCGCCAGCGGTTACAACGCCCGCACCTTTTTTCGATAAAGTCAGTTCAACCTGATCTTTACCGTGCATGATTACTGCCACACCCTTCAGGTTGAGCAGGATTTCGATAACGTCTTCCTGCACGCCTTCGATAGCGCTGTACTCGTGTTGTACACCGTCGATTTTAACTTCGGTGATCGCACAACCGGGCATGGAAGATAGCAATATGCGACGCAACGCATTGCCCAACGTATGACCAAAACCACGCTCCAGAGGCTCTAGAACCACCTTTGAGCGGGTTGAGCTCAATTCGGTAACGTCGATATGACGCGGTGTATAAAACTCGTTTACTGCACTCTGCATAGCCGTTCCTGTTAGGGGTTAATTACTTGGAGTAAAGTTCAACGATCAGGTTTTCGTTGATGTCGGCAGATAGATCGCCACGATCGGGAACGCGCTTGAAAGTGCCTTCCTTCTTATCGCTGCTCACATCAACCCACTCAACGTCTGCGCGCTGTGCAGCCAAGGTCAGAGCTTGCGCAATACGCAGCTGAGTCTTTGACTTTTCACGCACGGCAACCACGTCGCCTTCAGCTACTTGATAAGACGGGATGTTTACGGTCTTGCCGTTAACCAAAATCGTCTTATGAGAAACCAACTGACGGCTTTCGGAACGTGTAGAACCGAAACCCATACGGTAAACAACGTTATCTAAACGCGTTTCCAACAGCTTCAACAGGTTTTCACCGGTTGCACCCTTACGACGGGCTGCTTCTTTGTAGTAACCACGGAATTGCTTTTCAAGAATGCCGTAAATACGACGAACTTTTTGCTTTTCGCGAAGCTGCACACCGTAGTCGGATAAACGACCGCGACGTTGACCATGTTGGCCAGGTGCAGTTTCTGCCTTACATTTTGAATCTAGCGGGCGTGCGCCACTCTTCAGGAACAGATCTGTTCCCTCGCGACGCGCCAGCTTACACTTTGGTCCGATATAACGTGCCATTGTTCAAGTCCCCTTAGACGCGACGCTTCTTGGAAGGACGACAGCCATTGTGTGGAATCGGCGTGACGTCAACGATGTTGGTAATTTTGTAGCCAACATTATTCAGCGCGCGAACAGCAGATTCGCGGCCTGGGCCTGGGCCCTTTACTTCCACATCTAGGTTCTTCAAGCCGTATTCTTGCGCGGCCTGACCTGCACGCTCTGCAGCAACCTGTGCAGCAAATGGCGTACTTTTACGTGAACCACGGAAACCTGAACCACCGGCAGTCGCCCATGAAAGGGTGTTACCCTGGCGGTCGGTGATGGTCACAATCGTGTTATTAAAAGAAGCGTGGATGTGGGCAACACCATCAACCACGGTCTTTTTGACTTTCTTGCGAACAGTCTTATTACTTGGCTTGGCCATAGCAATCTCTTCCTAAACCTTTGGTTACCGAAAAGCCAATTTATTTCTTAATTGGCTTGCGCGGACCCTTGCGGGTGCGGGCGTTTGTCTTGGTGCGCTGACCACGAAGTGGTAGGTTGCGACGATGACGCAAGCCGCGATAACAACCAAGATCCATCAATCGCTTGATGTTCATGTTGATTTCACGACGCAGATCGCCTTCAACCGTACGCTTGGCGATTTCACCACGCAGCACGTCCAATTGTTCTTCGGACAACTCGCCAACCTTTGTCGTTTCAGCAATACCAGTCGCAGCCAGAATTACTTTAGCAGTCGGGCGACCGATGCCGTAAACGTAGGTTAAGGAGATAACCGCGTGTTTGTTATCTGGTATATTGACACCAGCAATACGGGCCATTCAATTTACTCCATAAAGCACAAAATTGTAGCGTTGACGGCAAAGCACGCCACCCACTACACCAAAAGGCGCAGCAGGATAGCGAACATACCAGCGAAATGCAATAGCCGAGGGATTGCTCCCTAAGCGACAGTCAACGCCCCCTGACCAGAATGTAGGTTTCAGTACCCACAAAACTGGCTTTGCCGAAGTTGCTAAACAACAACTTCGGCACTTAAATTAGCCTTGACGCTGCTTGTGACGTGGCTCAACGCTGCAGATTACCCGCAGAACACCGTTGCGCTTGACCATTTTGCAGTTACGGCAAACTTTCTTAACTGAAGCACGAACTTTCATTTTCTACCTCGCTTAAATCAGCCCTGACCCTAGCGGCCAAAACTCTTCAAGTTTGATTTCTTCATCAGTGAATCATACTGATGAGACATTAAATGGGCTTGCACTTGGGACATAAAGTCCATGACAACCACAACCACAATCAATAGCGAAGTACCACCTAGATAGAAAGGCACATTGGTCGCTACGATCAAAAACTGCGGCAACAAACACACTGCTGCCATGTACAGCGCACCTACAACAGTCAAGCGGGTCAGCACGGTATCAATATACTTAGCCGACTGCTCACCGGGACGAATCCCTGGGATGTAAGCACCAGATTTCTTAAGGTTATCCGCCACTTCTTTCGGGTTAAACATCAACGCCGTATAGAAGAAGCAGAAGAAGATGATCATCGCAGCAAACAAGACGAAGTTAAGCGGCTGGCCTGGGCCAATAGCTAACGCCAACTCTTGTAAAAACTCTGCACCGGCACCTTCACCCTGACCAAACCAACTGGAAATGGAGGCAGGGAACAACAGTAAACTACTCGCGAAAATGGGCGGGATTACACCGGCCATGTTCACTTTCAAGGGTAAATGGCTGGTTTGCGCCGCGAAGGCTTGCCGCCCCTGCTGACGCTTGGCGTAGTTCACCGTAATACGGCGTTGACCACGCTCAACACGCACCACAAACCACACAATCGCTATCGCCAGGAAGGTGATTGCCAACAACATCAGGATGTGCAAATCGCCCTGACGCGAGCTTTCAAATGCCTGACCAACCGCGCTGGGTAGACCGGCTACGATACCTGCGAAAATCAGCATGGATATACCATTACCAATACCGCGCTCAGTAACCTGCTCACCTAACCACATCATAAATACGGCGCCGGTCACGAGTGACACAACCGCAATAAAATAGAAGCTAAAACCCGGTTCGCCGCCATACGCCTGACCAGAGAAACCCACCGCCATCGCGATACCCTGGAAAGTCGCCAACATTACCGTGAAGTAACGAGTGTACTGGCTAATCTTGCGCCGACCCGCATCACCTTCCTTCTTTAACTGTTCTAAAGAGGGGGTTACGGCCGTCATCAACTGCATAATAATCGATGCAGAAATGTAAGGCATGATACCCAACGCCAAGATACTCATGCGCTCGAGCGCACCGCCGGAAAACATGTTAAACAAACCCAAGATAGTGCCTTGGTTTTGGTTGAACAAGCTAGCCAAACGATCAGGATCTAAGCCTGGTACAGGGATGTGAGTCCCTATCCGATATACAACAATAGCCAGAAACAGAAAACGAAGGCGAGCCCAAAGCTCGCCTAAACCTTTCTGATTTCCTAATGGCAGATTACTCGCCATTGGGACCTCGTATTATTCTTCTACTTTACCGCCAGCGGCTTCAATCGCAGCTTTGGCGCCCTTGGTAACAGCAAGACCTTTAACGGTAACTGCTTTAGTCAGCTCGCCGGACAACATGATCTTGGCGCGTTTAATGTTGGTGCCGATGATATCAGCTCGCTTCAACGCTTCCAAATCAATTAGTTCGCCTTCTACCTTATTTAACTCGCCTAAACGCACTTCCGCAGTGACGCGGCCGATACGTGAAGAGAAGCCAAACTTTGGCAAGCGCTTCTGCAAAGGCATTTGACCGCCTTCGAAGCCTGGACGAACACTGCCACCAGAACGGGATTTTAAACCCTTGTGACCGCGACCAGCAGTTTTACCCAAACCGCTACCAATACCGCGACCTACGCGCTTCTTGGCATGATTGCGGCCGGGGTTTGGGCTCAGAGTATTAAGACGCATATTACTCTCCCTCAACCTGGACCATATAGGTCACTTTGTTAATCATTCCACGTGTTGCTGGAGTATCTTCTACTTCAGCAGTGTGGCCGATGCGACGCAGTCCCAAGCCCTTCAAACAGGCTTGGTGCTTTTTCAGGCGGCCGATTGAGCTTTTTACCTGAGTCACTTTGACAGTTTTCTTAGCCATAGTCGTTCCGAATTCTCAGTTCTTGTCTCAGGCCTTAGCCCAAAATGTCTTCAACACTTTTGCCACGCTTAGCCGCAACGGATTCCGGAGAAACCATAGCCTTGAGCGCGTCGAATGTCGCACGTACAACGTTTACCGGGTTGGTAGAACCGTAGCACTTAGACAAAATGTTTTGGACGCCAGCAATTTCCAGCACCGCACGCATCGCACCACCGGCAATAACACCGGTACCTTGAGAAGCAGGCTGCATGTAAACTTTAGAACCGCCGTGGCGACCCTTGGTTGCGTACTGAATGGTATCGCCATTCAATTCAACTTGGATCATGTTGCGACGGGCAGCTTCCATAGCTTTCTGGATTGCGATAGGCACTTCGCGCGCTTTACCGCGACCGAAACCTACTTTACCGTTTCCGTCACCAACAACTGTCAATGCTGTGAACGCAAAAATACGACCACCTTTAACAGTTTTTGCAACGCGGTTTACCTGGACTAGCTTTTCCTGCAAGCCTTCGGTATTACCTGTATCTTTCTTTTCGTAAGCCATGATTCAACCCTTAGAATTCCAGGCCGGCTTCACGCGCGGCGTCGGCCAATGCTTTAATCCGACCGTGGTATTTGAAACCACTGCGATCGAACGCTACTTGGGTCACGCCAGCGGCTTTCGCGCGCTCAGCGATCAGACTGCCAACAGCCTTGGCGGCATCTACGTTGCCTGTTTTACCTTCGCGCAAGCTCTTATCAAGAGTTGATGCACAAGCTAACACTTTGGCGCCCTCGCCAGAAATAATCTGGGCGTAGATATGGCGTGGAGTGCGATGAATCGTCAAACGGGTAACTTTCAGCTCGGCGATTTTCGCACGAGCCTTGGTAGCACGACGTTGACGAGCAATTTTCTTGTCGCTCATATCCTAGCCCTACTTCTTCTTAGCTTCTTTACGCAGTACATTTTCGTCGCTATAGCGAACACCCTTGCCCTTGTAAGGCTCTGGTGGACGGAATGCGCGAATCTCAGCAGCAACCTGACCAAGCAATTGCTTGTCGGCGCTCTTCAGTACTACTTCGGTCTGACTAGGGGTCTCAGCCGTTACACCCGCCGGGAGGGTGTAATCGATAGGATGAGAAAAGCCCAACGTCAGGTTTACAGTGTTTCCAGATGCTTTCGCACGGTAACCAACACCGATGAGAGTCAGTTTCTTTTCGAAACCGGCTGTAACACCTTTAACCATGTTGTTTACCAGCGCACGGGTAGTACCCGCTAACGCATTGGACTGCTTGGCATTATCGCGCGGTGCGAAAGTCAGAACGGTACCGTCCTGCTTCACTTCTACCGAAGTATGAACCGCGAGTGCCAATGTACCTTGCTTGCCTTTAATATTGATGTTTTGACCTTTCAGACTAACATCAACGCCAGCAGGTATTTCAACCGGACTTTTTGCAACTCGTGACATGACGACTTCCCGTTAGAAAACAGTGCAGAGCACTTCACCGCCCACGCCAGCAACACGTGCTGCGCGGTCGGTCATAACACCTTTACTGGTAGAAACAATCGCAACACCCAATCCACCACGGACTGAAGGCAGCTCATCTTTCCCAGCATAATTACGTAAGCCTGGACGACTTACACGGTCAAGCTCAGCGATAACTGGCTTACCTTCGAAGTATTTCAGTTCGATGGTCAGTTCTGGCTTAACGCCTTCGCTTACATCAAAACCTGATACATAGCCTTCTTCTGTCAGCACGCGTGCAACGCTTGCCTTCAAGTTTGAAGACGGCATGGTAACGCTCGGCTTACCAACCATTTGTGCGTTACGCACGCGGGTTAGCATATCTGCCAAAGGATCTTGCATACTCATAGGATTCTGCTCCTGAAAACAGCCGTCATTACCAGCTTGATTTAACCAGACCAGGCACGTCACCGCGCATGGCTGCTTCACGCAATTTGTTACGGCACAGGCCGAACTTGCGGTATACAGCGTGCGGACGACCGGTCAGACGACAGCGGCGCTGCTGACGGCTCGGGCTTGCATCACGTGGCATTGCCTGCAATTTCTGCTGTGCGTCCCAGATTTCTTCGTCAGACGAAGAAGAGCTAGAAATAATAGCTTTCAGCTCTGCACGCTTGGCAGCAAATTTGGCTACTGTATTTGTACGCTTTAATTCGCGTGCAATCATAGATTTCTTGGCCATGGTTCTACCCTTATCCTTTGAATGGGAAGTTGAACGCTTTTAACAGCGCGCGACCTTCCTCATCGGTACGGGCAGTAGTCGTGATACAGATATCAAGACCGCGGATTTTATCGATTTTATCGTAATCGATTTCCGGGAAGATGATCTGCTCAGTAACGCCCATTGAAAAATTACCACGACCGTCGAACTGCTTAGGGCTAATGCCCCGGAAGTCGCGAATACGTGGAATCGCAATGGAAACCAAGCGATCAAGGAATTCGTACATACGATCCTGACGCAAAGTTACCTTACAGCCAATTGGCCAACCATCACGAATTTTAAAACCTGCAATGGATTTCCGGCTCTTGGTAACAACTACCTTTTGCCCAGAAATTTGCTCCAAGTTTTTGACAGCGTGCTCAAGCACTTTTTTGTCGCCAACTGCTTCACCAACACCCATGTTCAGAGTGATTTTGGTGATGCGTGGAATTTCCATTACATTCGCGAGTCCGAGCTCTTGCTGGAGCTTGGGCGCGATTTCTTTTTTGTAAAGATCTTTCAGCCTAGCCATTTCTGCTACCTGGTCTGCTTATGCGTCTACGGCTTCGCCGTTGGATTTAAAGACGCGAATCTTCTTCCCGTCTTCGAGAATTTTGAAGCCCACACGATCAGCTTTCTGAGTTGCAGCATTAAATATTGCAACATTAGAATCCTGAATCGCAGCTTCTTTTTCCACGATACCACCAGCAACACCCGCTTGCGGGTTTGGCTTCTGGTGTTTTTTAATCATGTTAATGCCTGAAACAACCAAACGATTGTCGGCCAATACGCGCACTACTTTGCCACGTTTGCCCTTATCGCGCCCGGCGATAACAATCACTTCGTCATCACGTTTGATCTTACGCATTTGCCTGTCCTCGATTCTCTGACTCTGGCCTGTACTTACAGTACTTCAGGTGCCAGAGAAATGATTTTCATAAACTTGTCACCGCGAAGCTCACGTGTAACTGGCCCAAAAATACGGGTGCCAATTGGAGCATCTTGGTTGTTAAGTAATACAGCTGCGTTATCATCAAATTTGATCAGTGAACCGTCTGGGCGGCGAACACCTTTGCGAGTGCGCACTACGACAGCCTTCATCACTTGACCCTTTTTGACCTTACCGCGAGGAATTGCTTCCTTCACGGTGACCTTGATGATGTCACCTACAGATGCGTAACGACGATGTGAACCGCCTAGCACCTTGATACACATAACGCGGCGAGCACCACTGTTGTCAGCCACTTCTAAGTAGGATTCAGTTTGAATCATGGTCCGTCTCCGAAACTCTTAATCGAGCGTTACTGAGCTAAATCTCAGCAGCGCGCTCTTCAATTTTAACTAAAGCCCAAGACTTAGTTTTAGACAGAGGACGAGATTCAGCGATAGTGACAACGTCACCCATCTTGCACTCGTTGTTCTCGTCATGAGCCTTCAACTTAGATGATTTACTAACATACTTGCCATAAATCGGGTGCTTTTCGCGACGCTCGATCAGAACAACAATGGACTTGTCCATCTTGTTGCTAACGACCTTACCGGTCAGCGTGCGCGCAGTCTTTTTTGCCTGATCCATTGTTAATTACCTGCCTTTTCAGTCAGCACAGTTTTAATACGTGCGATGTCACGACGAGCGTTCTTCAACAGATGAGTCTGGCTCAGTTGACCGGTAGCTGCCTGCATACGGAGCTTGAACTGAGCTTGCAGCTCAGACAACAGCGCCGCATTCAGCTCTTCAACTGATTTTTCGCGGAGTTCTGAAGTTTTCATTACATCACCGTACGCTTAACGAAAGTTGTAGACAGCGGCAGTTTGGCTGCAGCCAGAGCGAAAGCTTCGCGAGCGATTTGCTCTGGAACACCTTCCATCTCATACAACACTTTGCCTGGTTGAATCTGGGCTACCCAGTACTCAACATTACCCTTACCTTTACCCTGACGAACTTCCAAAGGCTTTTCGGTAATTGGCTTATCTGGAAACACTCGAATCCAAATTTTACCGCCACGTTTAATGTGACGAGTCATTGCACGACGAGCCGCTTCAATCTGACGAGCAGTGATGCGTCCGCGGGCAATAGCTTTTAAGCCAAATTCGCCAAAGCTAACTTTAGAGCCACGCTGGGCCAAGCCGCGATTGCGGCCTTTCATTTGCTTGCGAAACTTTGTACGCTTCGGTTGCAGCATGTTGCGTACCCCTTACTTAGAAGACTTCTTCTTAGGCGCTGCAGTTTCTACTGGTGTTTCACCACCAAGAACTTCGCCCTTGAAGATCCATACTTTCACGCCAATGATGCCGTAAGTGGTTTTCGCTTCGGCTGTAGCGTAGTCAATATCTGCACGCAGGGTGTGCAACGGCACACGTCCTTCGCGGTACCATTCGGAACGTGCAATTTCTGCACCGCCCAAACGACCACCTACCTGCACCTTGATCCCTTCAGCGCCCTGACGCATGGCGTTTTGCACAACGCGCTTCATGGCGCGGCGGAACATCACTCGACGCTCCAACTGTTGTGCAACACTTTGTGCTACCAGAGCCGCATCCAGATCAGGCTTGCGGATTTCTTCGATGTTGATATGTACAGGCACGCCCATTTTAGCGGTAATAGCACTGCGCAATTTCTCAACGTCTTCGCCTTTCTTACCGATCACAATGCCTGGACGGGCAGTGTGGATGGTAACGCGAGCGGTATTCGCAGGACGCTCGATATCAATGCGACTTACAGACGCACTGGCAAGCTCCTTTTGAATGTACTCACGCACTTTCAAATCGGTGTAAAGCTTATCTGCGTAATCGCCACTTCCAGCATACCAAACAGAAGTGTGCTTCTTAACGATACCCAGACGAATACCTGTCGGATGTACTTTCTGACCCATAACGCCTGCTCTCTTACTTGTCTGCTACTTTAACGGTAATGTGGCAGGTGCGCTTACAAATACGGTCTGCGCGACCTTTAGCTCGAGGCTGAATACGCTTCATTGTCAGACCTTCGTCGACAAAAATCGTAGAAACCTTCAACTCATCCACATCGGCACCATCGTTGTGCTCTGCGTTAGCAATCGCTGATTCCAAAACTTTCTTGATCAAAACGGCGCCCTTTTTGGGGCTGAACGCTAAGATATCGAGAGCTTCGTCAACGCGCTTGCCACGAATCTGGTCAGCAACCAGTCGAGCTTTTTGCGCTGATAAGCGAGCACCGCGTAATTTTGCTGCTACTTCCATCGTCATAACCTCGAATTAACGCTTCTTCGCTTTCTTATCCGCGATATGACCGCGGTAAGTGCGAGTGGCGGCGAATTCGCCCAGTTTATGACCAACCATTTCTTCGTTGACCAGAACCGGAACGTGTTGACGCCCGTTGTGCACAGCAATCGTTAGACCAACCATATCTGGCATGATCATCGAGCGACGCGACCAGGTTTTAACTGGACGGCGATCATTCTTTTCGATCGCTGCTTCGACCTTCTTCAACAGGTGAAGATCGATGAAAGGACCTTTCTTCAGTGAACGTGGCACTGTAATTCCCCTAATCAGCTAAGTCGCGCGATTACTTCTTGCCGCGACGACGAACAATCATGTTATCTGTGCGCTTGTTACTACGAGTCTTATAACCCTTAGTTGGCACACCCCATGGAGTAACCGGATGACGACCACCAGAGGTGCGGCCTTCACCACCACCGTGCGGGTGATCAACCGGGTTCATCGCCACACCGCGAACAGTAGGACGAACACCGCGCCAACGCTTGGCACCGGCTTTACCTAGTGAACGCAGACTGTGTTCGCTGTTAGACACTTCGCCTAACGTCGCACGACAATCACTCAGAACTTTACGCATTTCACCGCTGCGAAGACGCAGGGTAGCGTAGGCGCCATCGCGGGCAACCAACTGCGCAGAAGTACCCGCAGAACGCACTAACTGAGCACCCTTACCAGGCTTAAGCTCAATACAGTGAATCACGGCACCCACAGGAATATTGCGCAATGGCAAAGTATTACCTGGCTTGATTGGCGCTGCTTCGCCGCTCACGATTTGATCGCCAGCGTGCAGACCTTTCGGTGCAATGATGTAACGACGCTCACCATCGGCGTAACACACCAACGCAATGTTTGCGCTGCGGTTTGGATCGTATTCCAAACGCTCAACTTTGGCCGGAATACCGTCCTTCAAGCGCTTAAAATCGATAACGCGATAATGCTGCTTATGACCACCACCGATATGACGGGTAGTGATGCGACCGTTGTTGTTACGACCACCGGTCTTGCTTTTCTTCTCTAACAAAGGTGCATAAGGCGCGCCTTTGTGTAGTTCAGGATTTACAACGCTCTCAACAAAGCGACGGCCAGGAGAGGTTGGTTTGCGTTTTACAATTGCCATCTCAACAATCCCCTTACTCTGCTACTGCAAAGTCAATATCTTGACCCTGCTCGAGACGAACGTAAGCCTTCTTCCAATCGCTCTTTTGGCCCATACCATGCTTAGTACGCTTGGTCTTGCCTTTCACGTTGATTGTGCGAACGCTTACAACCTTCACACTAAAAAGCTTTTCTACTGCAGCTTTGATCTCAGTTTTTTCAGCGCTTGGAAGCACTTTGAAAACCACTTGATCTTGCTCACCTGCGCCGGCCGCTTTTTCGGAAATGACCGGACCTAGCAACACTTTATAAATGCGTTCTTGGTTCATGCCAACATCCCCTCAAGCTTCTTCAGAGCAGGAACAGTTACTACAACCTTGTCGAAACGAATCAGACTTACAGGGTCAACACCCTCTGCGTCACGAACGTCAACTTTGTGCAGGTTGCGAGCTGCCAGATAAAGATTCATGTTTAACTCTTCAGTGACGATCAACACATCTGAAAGATTGTATTGAGCCAACTGACCTACCAATGCTTTTGTTTTTGGTGCATCAAGCTCGAAGCTATCAACAACAATCAAACGCTCTTGGCGAGCAAGTTCAGACATGATGCACTGCATGGCAGCGCGATACATTTTCTTGTTTAACTTCTGGTCAAAGCTACGTGGCTTGGCTGCGAAAGTTACACCACCGGTACGCCATAGCGGACCGCGAGTTGTACCTGCACGAGCACGACCCGTACCTTTTTGACGCCAAGGCTTGGCGCCGCCACCAGAAACTTCAGCGCGAGTCTTCTGCGCTTTGGTGCCTTGACGCGCTGCTGCCATATAAGCAACAACCGCTTGGTGCACCAAGTCTTGATTGAACTCGCGAGCAAACGCTACGTCAGATACGTTAACCGTACCTTTGGCGCCTGCTGGAGTAGTAATATTCAATTCCATGGTCGATCCCCCTCGGAAACTTAGCCGTTGTTGCGCGCTTTAACAGCGAGACGCACGATGACGTCACCACCTGGAGCACCAGGTACTGCGCCTTTGATCAACAGCAAATTACGCTCTGCATCGACCTTAACCACTTCAAGATTTTGAACGGTTACGCGCTCATCACCCATATGGCCGGTCATCTTTTTGCCTTTAAACACGCGACCAGGAGTCTGGCACTGGCCAATAGAGCCAGGTACGCGATGAGAAAGGGAGTTACCGTGGGTAGCATCCTGCATGGTGAAGTTCCAACGCTTAACAGTACCAGCGAAGCCCTTACCTTTGGATGTTCCAGTGACGTCTACGATTTGACCAGCTTCGAACGCGGAAACAGTAATTTCTGAACCAACTTCGAAAGCTTCACCACCGTCATTGCGCAACTCGTACAGACCACGACCGGCTTCTGTATTAGCTTTGGCAAAATGACCAGCAGCAGATTTTACAACGCGGGAAGCGCGACGCGAACCAAGAGTTACCTGCACAGCAGAGTAGCCATCAGTTTCGACGCTCTTAACCTGAGTAATACGGTTTGGCTCAACT
The DNA here is from genome assembly GCF_030409605.1 of Simiduia curdlanivorans. Taxonomy (NCBI): domain Bacteria; kingdom Pseudomonadati; phylum Pseudomonadota; class Gammaproteobacteria; order Cellvibrionales; family Cellvibrionaceae; genus Simiduia; species Simiduia curdlanivorans. The sequence goes on along the minus strand of NZ_JAUFQG010000004.1, from coordinate 1,417,573 downwards.
TCAACCACCGTTACTGGGATAGAGACACCGTCTTCAGTGAAGATACGGGTCATGCCGCTTTTGCGACCGACAATACCTATTGTCATTTTTAAAACCTCTATGGTGTACGGGGCTTTTACCCGCTATGGCCGCCCATTTCAGAGCGTTACACACACCTACTCACTCGCGCGGGTAGGCAGCAAAATGTTATTTATCCGAGACTAATTTGAACTTCGACACCAGCAGCTAGGTCCAGCTTCATAAGGGCGTCTACAGTCTTTTCTGTAGGCTCTACAATATCCAACAAACGCTTATGTGTGCGGATTTCGTACTGGTCACGCGCATCTTTGTTAACATGCGGTGAAACCAGAATAGTGAAACGCTCTCGACGAGTAGGCAGCGGAATCGGACCACGCACTTGGGCACCTGTACGCTTTGCTGTCTCGACGATTTCCTGTGTAGAAGCATCAATCAACTTGTGATCGAAAGCTTTCAGGCGAATGCGAATGCGCTGACTCTGCATCTGAACCAAACTCCAAAATACTATAAAGAACAATCCGCCAGGGGAAATCCCTGAAAAACGGAGGCGCAATATTAAGGGCGAAGACCCCTACTGTCAAGCAAATGAAGAAAACTTCCTTTTCCAGAGAAAAAGACTTTTAAAACAAGAGCTTAACGGTGAAAACCGCCCCAAATTTTCGGGGCGGCTAACAATTCAGCAACAAAACACTGAAAATATTTTCAACGATTACTCGATGATCTTAGCAACAACACCCGCACCAACGGTACGACCACCTTCACGGATGGCGAAGCGCAAGCCGTCTTCCATCGCGATTGGGTGAATCAAGGTGACTTCCATTTGCACGTTATCACCTGGCATTACCATCTCAACGCCCTCTGGCAGCTCACAAGCGCCAGTTACGTCGGTAGTACGGAAGTAGAACTGTGGACGGTAGCCTTTGAAGAATGGCGTGTGACGACCACCTTCATCTTTCGACAATACGTACACTTCTGACTGGAACTTGGTGTGCGGCTTGATCGCACCTGGCTTAGACAACACCTGGCCACGCTCAACGTCATCGCGCTTAGTACCGCGCAACAGAACACCTACGTTCTCACCCGCACGACCTTCGTCGAGCAGCTTGCGGAACATTTCAACACCAGTACAGGTAGTCTTGGTGGTATCGCGCAGACCAACGATCTCGATTTCTTCGCCCACTTTAACAATACCGCGCTCAATACGACCGGTCACAACAGTACCGCGACCAGAGATAGAGAACACGTCTTCGATTGGCATCAAGAAAGCACCGTCGATAGCACGCTCGGGCTCTGGAATGTAAGAGTCCAGGGTTTCAACCAGCTTCTTAACAGCGGTGGTACCCATTTCGTTGTCATCGGTACCGTTCAACGCCATCAGCGCAGAACCGATGATGATTGGGGTATCGTCGCCTGGGAATTCGTACTGGCTCAACAGCTCGCGAACTTCCATTTCAACCAACTCTAACAGCTCGGCATCGTCAACCATGTCGGCCTTGTTCAGGAATACAACGATGTAAGGTACACCTACCTGACGCGACAACAGGATGTGCTCGCGCGTCTGTGGCATTGGGCCATCAGCGGCAGAACATACCAGAATCGCACCGTCCATCTGGGCAGCACCGGTGATCATGTTTTTCACATAGTCGGCGTGGCCTGGGCAGTCAACGTGCGCGTAGTGACGGATAGGCGAATCATATTCTACGTGTGCCGCAGAAATGGTGATGCCGCGCTCGCGCTCTTCTGGCGCCGAGTCGATACCATCAAATGCAACCGCTGCACCACTGCCCCACACTTCCGCACATACGCGAGTCAGAGCTGCTGTCAGGGTAGTTTTACCATGGTCAACGTGACCAATGGTGCCCACGTTTACGTGGGGCTTGTTACGTTCAAACTTAGCCTTAGCCATTTTTTAAAACCTCAAATACGTGAATTTGATTCGATTAGTAATCGCTAGCAACCCTGCTCTTGGCAATGATTTCCTGCGCGACGTTAGAAGGTGCCTCAGCGTAGTGCAAGAACTCCATGGAGTAAGTTGCACGACCCTGGGTTGCAGAGCGCAATGCAGTCGCATAACCGAACATCTCGGCCAGCGGCACCTCAGCATTAACGATCTTGCCTGACGGGGTATCTTCCATACCCTGGATCAGACCCCGGCGACGATTTAAGTCACCGACCACATCACCCATATTCTCTTCTGGCGTTACCACCTCAACCTTCATAGTTGGTTCAAGCAGAACCGCACCGCCAAATTGCGCCAATTGCTTAGTAGCCATGGACGCGGCGATTTTGAACGCCATTTCGTTGGAGTCGACATCGTGAAAGGAACCATCGTAAACGGTAGCCTTTAAGCCCAGCAACGGATAGCCACCCAGAACACCGTTCTTAGATTGCTCTTCAATACCCTTGCCGATTGCCGGAATGTATTCCTTGGGAATAACACCACCCACAACCTCGCTTACGAACTCCACTTTTTCAGCGTTGGCATCCTCTGCTGGCTCAAACTTGATCCAGCAGTGACCATACTGACCACGGCCACCCGATTGACGCACAAACTTACCTTCGATCTCGCAGGTGTTTGTGATCTTTTCGCGGTAAGCAACTTGTGGCTTACCAATATTGGCCTCAACGCTGAATTCACGGCGCATACGGTCAACAATGATATCTAAATGCAATTCACCCATGCCGGAGATAATGGTCTGACCTGTCTCCTTATCCGTGTGAACGCGGAACGACGGATCTTCCTGCGCCAGCTTGCCCAGCGCCACGCCCATCTTTTCCTGATCCGCTTGCGACTTGGGCTCTACCGCCACCGAAATAACCGGCTCCGGGAACTCCATGCGCTCAAGCGTAATAACATGGTTGATATCGCACAGGGTGTCGCCCGTGGTGACATCTTTAAAGCCGATGCCGGCGGCAATATCGCCGGCCCAGACTTCTTTAATTTCTTGCCGGTTGTTGGCATGCATTTGCACCATGCGCCCAACCCGCTCCTTCTTGCCTTTAACGGCATTGAAAATCTGATCGCCTTGGGCCAACTTGCCCGAGTAAACCCGGAAGAAGGTCAACGTGCCGACGAAAGGGTCGGTAGCAATTTTAAAGGCCAATGCAGAGAAAGGCGCGTCATCATCAGCCTCGCGAATCGCATGGGTTTCGCCATCATCGAGCACGCCGTCGATAGCCTTTACTTCCGTAGGCGACGGTAAGTACTCAACCACAGCATCCAAAACCGCTTGCACACCCTTGTTCTTAAAGGCGGAGCCACCCAGCACGGGAATAATCTCTCCAGCAAGGGTGCGCTTGCGCAAGGCTGACTTGATTTCGGCTTCGGTGAGCTCGCCGCCCTCGAGATACTTATCCATCAACTCTTCGGTGGCTTCGGCGGCAGCCTCGACCAACTGCTCGCGCATGGTCGCGCAAACATCCTGCATATCGGCCGGGATAGGCTCGTAGGCGAAGGTCATACCCTGATCTTCTTCACTCCAGCGAATCGCCTTCATTTTGATCAGGTCTACTACACCTTGGAAATTTTCTTCGGCGCCAATGGTCATCTGTAACGGCACTGGGTTGGCACCCAAGCGCGTCTTTAGCTGATTAACCACGCGCATAAAGTCGGCGCCGGTGCGGTCCATCTTATTGACGAACACCATGCGCGGAACTTCGTATTTGTTGGCCTGCCGCCACACGGTTTCGGTCTGAGGCTGAACCCCAGAGGAACCACAGAGAACGACGACAGCACCATCCAGCACACGCAATGAACGCTCCACCTCAATGGTGAAGTCCACGTGCCCCGGGGTATCGATAATATTGACGCGATGCTCTTCGAATTGAGCATCCATACCACGCCAGAAACAGGTGGTAGCGGCGGATGTAATGGTAATACCACGCTCTTGCTCTTGCTCCATCCAGTCCATGGTGGCCGCACCGTGGTGCACCTCGCCAATCTTGTGGGATAGACCTGTGTAGAACAGAACGCGCTCGGTAGTCGTGGTTTTACCCGCATCAACATGCGCACAAATACCAATATTGCGGTAGCGTGAGATGGGTGTTTTACGTGCCACAAAAGACTCCCGAAAAAACAAACGTTATTAACACTAAAAGGCAGCCGAAGCTGCCTTTTAGCATCAAAGCATGGCGCTTAGAAACGGTAGTGGCTGAATGCCTTGTTCGCTTCTGCCATACGGTGAACATCTTCACGCTTCTTCACAGCAGCACCTTTGCCCTGTGAGGCGTCAATCAATTCACCGGCTAAACGCTGGGCCATAGACTTCTCACCGCGATTGCGTGAGTAATCTACCAGCCAGCGCATAGCTAGCGCTGCACGACGAGCTGGACGAACTTCAACGGGCACCTGGTAAGTAGCACCACCAACACGGCGGGACTTAACTTCTACCATGGGCGCGATGGCTTCGAGAGCTTCATCGAACACTTCTAACGGATCGCGGTTCAGTTTTGTCTGAACAACTTCGAGGGCACCATAAACAATGCGCTCTGCGACCGACTTCTTACCACTGACCATCACGTGGTTCATAAATTTCGCCAGCGTTGTGTTACCAAACTTAGGATCTGGTAAGACTTCGCGTTTTGCGACGACGCGTCTTCTTGGCATTTTAAATCGCCTCTATCTTTAGGTTTTTCTAAGACTCCGCTCTTACCGCTGCTCAAAGGTCCTAAAAGTCGGAACTTCCAATCTCTTCAGCGGGGCAAGCGCGCTTAGCCTTACTCGGTTCAACCGAAAACGTATGTCTTCAGAAATCTTGCGATTACTTAGGACGCTTGACTCCGTACTTGGAACGACGCTGCTTGCGATCTTTCACGCCAGCGGTATCCAAAGAGCCACGCACTGTGTGGTAACGCACACCTGGCAAGTCTTTTACACGACCGCCACGGATTAGCACCACGCTATGCTCTTGCAGGTTGTGCCCTTCACCACCGATGTAAGAAGTTACTTCAAAGCCATTGGTTAGGCGCACACGGCAGACCTTACGCAAAGCTGAGTTTGGCTTCTTTGGTGTAGTGGTGTAAACGCGGGTACAAACGCCACGTTTCTGCGGATTGGCTTGCAATGCAGGAACGTCGCTTTTAACAACCTTACGTTTTCTCGGCTTACGAACCAACTGGTTGATCGTTGCCATGAAAATAAACTCCACAAACTAGTTTTCGCTACCCAAAAGTCGGATAACGCAGTTAAAAGTGCAGGCAAGCGCCTGCCCCACTCAGAAAAAGTGGGAGGCGCATTGTAAGGACGCCTCCCACCCCAGTCAAGATGAAAAAACACCCAAGTTGCCTTGGCTGCAGTCATCTCACATGTTTTTTACCCTAATACTCAGCTAGCGCTGGATTTCAGAGCTTCGGTCAAGGCTGCTTCTACTTCCGCAGCACTCACACCACCCTCACTCGGACCGATTTCGCGCACGCGGCGACGCTCGTTGTGATAGGCCAAGCCGGTACCGGCTGGAATCAAACGACCCACGACCACGTTCTCTTTCAAGCCGCGTAGATCATCGCGCTTGCCAGTTACGGCAGCCTCGGTCAATACGCGCGTGGTTTCCTGGAAGGAAGCCGCAGAGATGAAGGATTCGGTGGCCAAGGACGCCTTGGTAATACCCAGCAACTGACGCTCGTAAGTGGCAGGCTGCTTACCTTCGGCGCGCAAGCGCTCGTTCTCTTCCAGCACTTTATGGAACTCCGCTTGCTCGCCTTTAACGAAGCTAGAGTCACCCATGGTGGTGATCTCAACCTTGCGCAACATCTGGCGGCAAATGGTTTCAATGTGCTTATCGTTAATCTTCACACCCTGTAAGCGGTAAACGTCTTGGATTTCGTTAGTAATGTAACGAGCCAAGGCCTCTACACCCTTGAGGCGCAAAATATCGTGCGGATTGCTCGGGCCGTCCGACACAACTTCACCACGGGCTACCTGCTCACCTTCGAACACGGTTAACTGACGGTGCTTAGGAATCAGCACTTCGTAGTGAGTCGAACCGTCTGGCAGCGGCTGGCCATCGCTCGGGGTAATCACCAAGCGACGCTTGCCCTTAGTTTCCTTACCGAAGCTAACGGTACCGGAGATTTCCGCCAAAATTGACGGCTCTTTCGGCTTACGCGCTTCGAACAGGTCGGCAACGCGTGGCAGACCACCGGTAATATCGCGCGTCTTCGAGCCCTCTTGCGGGATACGCGCAAGAATGTCACCCACCACAATCTTATCGCCATTGCTGATCGACAAAATAGACTTAGGCGGCAGCGCGTAGTGCGCGGGCACATTGGTATTGGGCAAGTAAAGCTCGTCGCCCTTTTCGTCGATCAAGGTGATCGCCGGCTTCAAATCTTTACCAGCAGCGGGACGCTCGGCCGGATCAATAATCTCGATCGATGACAGACCGGTCAATTCGTCTGTTTGACGACGCACAGACAGACCTTCTTCCATACCGGAGAAAGCTACCTGACCCGCCACTTCGGTGACGATGGGGTGAACGTGCGGGTCCCACTTGGCAACGATTTGACCACCGTCAACGGCCTCGCCTTCTTTAACGGTAATCAAGGCGCCGTATGGAATCTTGTAGCGCTCGCGCTCGCGGCCATTGCCGTCGGCAACTGCCAGCTCACCGGAACGAGAAACTGCCACCAAGTGACCGTCGGGACGGCTAACCACTTTGATGTTGTGCAGGCGAATCGTACCTTCCTGCTTAACGCTAACGCTGTCGGCGGCAGAAGCTCGCGACGCCGCACCACCGATGTGGAAGGTACGCATGGTCAGCTGAGTACCGGGTTCACCGATCGACTGAGCGGCAATAACACCAATAGACTCACCCATGTTGGCGCGATGGCCACGGGCCAAATCGCGACCATAACACTGAGCACAGATACCTTGGCGGGTCTCACAAGAGATTGGCGAGCGAACAACAACTTCGTCGATACCCATCTTCTCTACGCGCTTGACCCACTCTTCATCGATGATAGTGCCGGCAGGAATCAAAATTTCATCTGAATCTGGACGCACCACATCGCGCGCGATAACACGACCAAGAATACGATCACCCAAAGAATCGATGATGTCACCACCCTCGATTACCGGTGACATCGTCAAGCCTTCGTCGGTACCACAATCGACTTCGGTCACAACAACGTCTTGCGCCACGTCGACCAAGCGACGGGTCAAGTAACCGGAGTTCGCTGTCTTCAATGCGGTATCCGCCAAACCTTTACGCGCACCGTGCGTCGAGATGAAGTACTGAAGTACGTTCAAGCCTTCGCGGAAGTTTGCGGTAATAGGCGTTTCGATGATCGAGCCATCGGGACGGGCCATCAAACCACGCATACCGGCCAGCTGACGAATCTGCGCTGGCGAACCACGCGCACCTGAGTCGGCGTACATGTACACGGAGTTGAAGCTGTCTTGCATTTCTTCTTTGCCATCGCGGTTGATCACAGCTTCTTTGCTGATGCCTTCCATCATGGACTTAGCCACTAAATCGTTAGCGCGCGACCAGATATCGATCACTTTGTTGTACTTTTCGCCCTGGGTAACCAGACCGGCAGCAAACTGGCTCTCAATTTCTTTCACGTCATTTTCGGCGCGCTCAACAATCTTCGCCTTCGCATCGGGAATAGCGAAATCATTCACACCGATAGACGAACCGGACTTCGTTGAGTACTCGTAACCCATGTACATCAACTGGTCGGCGAAAATAACCGTGGACTTCAAACCAACCTGGCGGTAGCAGTAGTTGATCAAGGCAGAGATTGCCTTTTTCACCATGTTCTTGTTAACCATGTCAAAGGGAATACCCTCTGGCGCGATTTCCCAAAGCAGCACACGACCCACGGTCGTATCGACAACTTTCGACACTTCGATACGCTCGCCTTGCTCGCCAAAAGTCACTTGATTTACGCGGACTTTAATTTTCGCTTGCAGCTCGGCAATTTTACCGTGATAGGCGCGGTTAACTTCTTTGATATCCGCGAAAGCCATGCCTTCACCCTTGGCATTGATGCGCTCGCGGGTCATCCAGTAGAGACCCAATACCACGTCCTGCGACGGCACGATGATTGGCTCACCGTTAGCTGGCGACAGAATGTTGTTGGTCGACATCATCAACGCGCGCGCTTCCAACTGAGCTTCAATGGTCAGTGGAACGTGTACAGCCATCTGGTCGCCGTCGAAGTCGGCGTTGTAAGCCGCACAAACGAGTGGGTGTAACTGAATGGCTTTACCTTCAATCAACACTGGCTCGAACGCCTGAATACCCAAGCGGTGAAGTGTTGGCGCACGGTTTAACAACACCGGGTGTTCGCGAATCACGTCGTCGAGGATATCCCAAACCACGGGCTCTTCGCGCTCAACCATTTTCTTTGCAGCTTTAATGGTGGTGGCCAAACCTTTCAGTTCCAGCTTGCTGAAAATGAACGGCTTGAACAACTCCAATGCCATTTTCTTCGGCAGACCACACTGGTGTAAGCGCAGGGTTGGACCTACCACGATCACAGAACGACCGGAGTAATCAACACGCTTACCGAGCAAGTTCTGACGGAAACGACCCTGCTTACCTTTGATCATGTCAGCCAGTGACTTCAAAGGACGCTTGTTTGAACCGGTGATGGCGCGACCGCGACGACCGTTATCCAGCAACGCATCCACAGCTTCCTGCAGCATACGCTTTTCGTTGCGCACGATAATGTCTGGCGCAGACAAATCCAACAAACGCTTCAAGCGGTTGTTACGGTTGATTACGCGGCGGTACAAATCGTTCAGATCGGAGGTGGCAAAACGGCCACCGTCCAGCGGCACCAACGGACGCAAATCTGGCGGTAACACGGGCAGCGCTTCCAGCACCATCCACTCAGGCTTATTGCCCGAGCCGAAGAAAGCCTCAAGCAACTTCAAGCGCTTGGAGTACTTCTTAATTTTGGTTTCAGAATTGGTGTTTGGAATTTCTTCGCGCAAGAATTGAATTTCCTGCTCGAGATGAATATCCGCCATCAATTTCTGAATAGCTTCCGCACCCATGCTGGCTTCGAACTCGTCGCCAAACTCTTCCATGGCTTCAAAGTACTGTTCGTCGTTCAGCAACTGACCTAACTCTAGCGTGGTCATGCCTGGGTCGGTCACTACATAAGATTCAAAATACAACACCCGCTCGATATCGCGCAGGGTCATATCCAGCAACAAACCGATACGGCTTGGCAGTGACTTCAAGAACCAAATGTGAGCAACGGGCGAGGCGAGCTCGATGTGACCCATGCGCTCGCGACGCACTTTGGCCAAGGTCACTTCTACGCCACATTTTTCACAAATGATGCCGCGATGCTTCATGCGCTTATACTTGCCGCATAAACATTCGTAATCTTTTACTGGGCCAAAAATTTTGGCGCAGAATAAACCTTCACGCTCAGGCTTGAACGTGCGGTAGTTGATTGTCTCTGGCTTTTTAACTTCGCCAAATGACCAAGAGCGAATCATGTCTGGCGATGCCAAACCAATACGAATCGCGTCAAATTCTTCAACCTGTCCCTGGGACTTCAGCAGATTAAGTAAGTCTTTCAAGGCGCTTCCTCCAATGGGCTTAAATAGCTCCGGGTGTGCCAGCGGGAGCAACGCTCCCGCCCTTCGATGTCATGCAAACAATGGATTAAGAATCGTGTTCCAATTCCATGTTAATACCCAGTGACCGAATCTCTTTCACCAACACGTTGAAAGATTCGGGCATGCCAGGTTCCATTCTGTGATCGCCATCTACGATGTTCTTATACATCTTGGTACGGCCATTCACGTCATCAGACTTAACAGTGAGCATTTCCTGTAGGGTGTAAGCGGCACCGTATGCCTCTAACGCCCACACTTCCATCTCACCGAAACGCTGACCACCGAACTGCGCTTTACCACCCAGCGGCTGCTGAGTAACCAAGCTGTAAGAACCGGTAGAACGCGCATGCATCTTGTCGTCAACCAAGTGGTTCAACTTGAGCATGTACATGTAACCAACGGTAGTATGACGCTGGAACGGATCACCGGAGCGACCGTCATACAACTGAACCTGACCTGTGTCAGAAAGGTCTGCCAAACGTAGCAGCGCTTTAATTTCAGTTTCTTTAGCACCGTCGAACACTGGCGTTGCCATGGGCACGCCGTTGCGCAGATTGCTGGCTAACTCAAGTACTTCTTCGTCGGTGAACTTGGTGAGATCGGCCTTCGCCAATGCATCGCCAGTTTTGTTGTACACCTCGTCTAAGAACTTGCGGATATCGGCAATCTTGCGCTGCTCTTCGAGCATCACGTTGATCTTGTCGCCCAAGCCTTTGGCCGCCATACCCAAGTGCATTTCCAACACCTGGCCAACGTTCATCCGCGATGGTACGCCGAGCGGGTTAAGCACGATATCAACCGGCTGACCAAACTCGTCATAGGGCATATCTTCTACCGGCATAATGACGGAGATAACACCCTTGTTACCGTGACGACCGGCCATCTTATCGCCAGGCTGGATACGACGCTTGATCGCCAAGTAAACCTTAACGATCTTCAGCACGCCTGGAGACAAGTCATCGCCAGTTTCCAACTTGCGCTTCTTATCTTCGAAACGCTCGTCGAGAATCTTGCGACGCTCAATCAAACCAGCCTCAGCGGCATCCAACTGCTCGTTCAATGCATCTTCTGCCATGCGCAGTTTGTACCACTGCTCATAGGGCAACTCATTCAAAATGTCATCGGTGAGCACTTCGCCCTTCTTAACATTTTTACCTGAGGAAACTTTTTGACCCACAAGCGCTGCACGCAGACGCTCGAAGGTGGCATTTTCCATGATGCGGTATTCTTCGTTCAGATCCTTGCGCACTTTATCTAGCTGAGATTTTTCGATCTCTCTAGAGCGCTGATCTTTCTCGATACCGTCGCGGGTAAACACCTGGACGTCGATAACGGTACCGCGGGTACCGGTGCCAACGCGTAAAGACGTATCTTTAACATCGGAAGCTTTTTCACCGAAGATGGCACGCAGCAGCTTCTCTTCTGGTGTCAGCTGGGTCTCACCTTTAGGTGTAACCTTGCCTACCAGAATGTCGCCAGCACCCACTTCGGCACCGATGTAAACGATGCCCGATTCATCCAGTTTCGCCAGCGCACTTTCGCCTACGTTTGGAATATCGGCGGTGATTTCTTCACTACCTAATTTGGTATCGCGCGCGATACAGGTCAGCTCTTGAATGTGGATCGTGGTGAAACGATCTTCCTGTACAACCCGCTCAGAAACCAAGATGGAATCTTCGAAGTTGTAACCATTCCAAGGCATGAACGCGATGCGCATGTTTTGACCCAGCGCCAACTCGCCCATGTCCACAGAGGGACCATCGGCCAGCACATCGCCACGGGCGATAACATCACCAGTTTTTACAATGGCGCGCTGGTTAATACAGGTGTTTTGGTTCGACCGGGTGTACTTGGTGAGGTTATAAATATCCACACCCGCATCACCGGTATCCACTTCACCGTCATTCACTTTAATCACGATGCGCGAGGCATCGACGCGATCGACCACACCACCGCGCTTAGCAACCACACACACGCCGGAGTCGACAGCTACGTGACGCTCCATACCCGTACCCACTAAAGGCTTTTCAGCTTTCAGTGTTGGTACAGCTTGACGCTGCATGTTTGAACCCATCAATGCACGGTTGGCGTCATCGTGTTCTAAGAATGGAATCAATGACGCGGCAACAGATACAACCTGACGCGGACTCACGTCCATGTAGGTCACATCGCCCGGGCCTTTCAAGGTGAATTCATTCGAATAACGAACGGAAACCAACTCTTCAGTTAGCTTGCCATTCTTATCTACCACGGCAGAGGCCTGGGCAATAACTTGCTCGGCTTCGTTAATAGCAGACAGATATTCAATTTCATCCGTCACTTGGCCATCTTTCACTTTGCGATACGGGCTCTCGAGGAAGCCGTAATCGTTAGTGCGAGCATAAGTCGCCAATGAGTTGATCAAACCAATGTTCGGACCTTCCGGTGTTTCGATGGGACATACGCGGCCGTAGTGAGTCGGGTGCACGTCACGCACTTCGAAGCCAGCGCGCTCGCGCGTCAGACCGCCTGGGCCTAAGGCTGAAACGCGACGCTTGTGCGTCACTTCAGACAGCGGGTTGTTTTGATCCATAAACTGCGACAGCTGCGACGAGCCGAAGAATTCTTTCACCGCGGCAGCCACTGGCTTAGCGTTAATCAAATCCTGCGGCATCAAGCCTTCGCTTTCGGCCATGGACAAGCGCTCTTTAACAGCGCGCTCAACCCGAACCAAACCAACACGGAATTGGTTTTCAGCCATTTCACCTACAGAGCGAACGCGACGGTTGCCTAAGTGATCGATATCATCGACGACACCTTGGCCGTTGCGAATGGCAATGAGGGTGCGCATAACGTCGACGATGTCGTCGTTTGACAATACGCCTTCACCCGTTTCATCTTCGCGGCTCAAGCGGCGATTGAACTTCATGCGACCAACCGCAGAAAGATCGTAGCGCTCTTGGCTGAAGAATAAATTCTGGAACAGAGTTTCTGCAGATTCTTTTGTTGGTGGCTCACCAGGACGCATCATGCGATAGATTTCTACCAATGCTTCCAGCGGCGAGCGGGTAGGATCTACGCGCAAGGTGTCAGATACGAAAGGACCGCAATCGATATCGTTGGTGTACAAGGTTTCAATGTTATTGACATTGGCTTCGCGCAACGTCTCCAACACTTCATCAGTGATTTCGGTATTACACTCAAGCAGCAGCTCGCCGGTTTTCTCATCGACGATGTCTTTCGCCAAGGCTTTACCAACGAGGTAGCTGTTAGGTACAACGAGATCCGTGATGCCAGCTTTCTCAATGTCGCGAATATGACGCGCAGTAATACGACGCCCTTCTTCGATCAGCACCTTACCTTTCTTGTCCTTAATGTCGAAAGTTGCCACATCGCCACGTAGGCGGGAAGGCACCAACTCCAACACAAACTCGCCATCCTTATTGATAGCAAACTTGCTGGTATCGAAGAACATGTCGAGCATTTGCTCTGAGGTAAAGCCGAGCGCACGCAACAAAATAGTCGCGGGCAGCTTGCGACGACGGTCAATACGGACGAACACGAGATCTTTCGGATCGAATTCGAAATCCAACCACGAGCCGCGGTAAGGAATCACGCGCGCAGTAAACAGCAGCTTACCGGAGGAGTGAGTTTTACCCTTGTCGTGATCGAAGAAAACGCCAGGCGAGCGATGCAACTGAGATACGATCACTCGCTCAGTACCATTGATAACAAAGGTACCGTTGTCTGTCATGAGCGGAATTTCACCCATGTAGACTTCTTGTTCTTTAATATCCTTAATGGATTTATTCGCAGATTCTTTATCGTAAATAATCAATCGAACTTTTACGCGCAAAGGAGCTGCGTAGGTTACGCCGCGCAAAATACATTCATTCACGTCAAATGCCGCTTTGCCTAAGGCATAGCTAACATATTCCAGGGCTGCGTTCCCGGAATAACTCACAATAGGGAATACCGACTTAAATGCAGCGTGCAGACCAAAATCTGTGCGCGCATCGGCAGAAGCATCTGCCTGGGTAAACTTTCTGTAGGAGTCCAACTGAATCGCCAGGAGGTAAGGTACATCCATTACACTCGGCAGTTTGCCGAAGTCCTTGCGGATACGTTTTTTCTCAGTATATGAGTAAGCCATCAGTATTCCCCAGCTTGTTCACGAATTGGGCTTTTGGAATCTCTGAGCCTAGAAGCACTTTGTAAAGCACTTCATTGCTACGGTTTCATCAGCGTCTTGCTGTGCGCATGAACTATAAGAAGCTTCCACTTCGAACATCACGCTTCGGTCATTAGCGTCGACCGCAAACGGAAAAAGGCCGGCGGGATTTTCGCCCCGCCAGCCCAAGCCAGTATTAACTACTGACCCTTTTCACAGTAAACCTGAATTACTTCAGCTCTACAGAAGCACCAGCTTCTTCTAACTCTTTCTTAGCAGCTTCGGCTTCAGCCTTAGACACGCCTTCTTTCAGAGTTTTTGGTGCGCCGTCAACCAAGTCTTTGGCTTCTTTCAAGCCCAGACCGGTGATGCCACGAACAGCCTTGATCACGTTAACTTTCTTGTCGCCAGCGGCAGTCAGAACAACGTCGAACTCGGTCTTTTCTTCTTCAGCAGCAGCACCAGCACCGCCAGCAACAGCAACAGCTGCAGCAGCAGAAACGCCGAACTTCTCTTCCATAGCAGTGATCAGTTCAACAACGTCGGTAACAGACATTGCGGCAACTGCATTGATGATATCGTCTTTAGTCAGAGACATGACTCAATTCCTACATTATGTGAGCTTGCGCTCGAAATAAATTTACGAACAGATAATCCGACGGATTAAGCTGCCGCTTGCTCTTTCTGGTCACGGATAGCCGCAATAGTGCGAACCAATTTACCAGCAGCTGCTTCTTTCATTACGCTCATCAACTTGGCGATGGCTTCATCGTATGTCGGCAAGCTTGCCAACAGCGCGATATCAACCAAACCACCTTCGAAAGACGCTGACTTCAGTTCCAACTTTGGATTGCTCTTGGCAAATTCACTAAGAATTCGCGCGCCGGCACCTGGGTGCTCGGTTGAGAATGCAATCAAAGACGGACCAACTAACGCGTCGTTAAGACACGCAAAGTCAGTACCCTCTACTGCGCGGCGAGCTAGTGTATTACGTACGACTTTAAGCCATACGCCATTATCACGAGCTTCTTTACGCAGCGCTGTCATGCTAGACACGGTTACACCGCGTGCATCGGCAACAACAGCAGAGAGAGCGCTTTTAGCAGCTTCCTGGACTTCAGCGACAATCGCTTTTTTGTCTTCAAGTCCTAGTGCCACGATCTTCTCCTGGATTTGATTAGCAAAGCTAATCATTAACAAAACAACAAATAGCCACTACTTATAGACTAACGTTGCGTTTTTCGGTGTTTCAAATCCAGTAAATACTGAATTGGGCCACCATCTGCGTAGGTTTTGCCGCCAAGCTTTCGCTCTTTAGCGCTATTGAAAGCAAGCCGAAACTTGCTTACCTACGGTCTTTGACAGACCGGCAAAGCCGGCCCCCAAAGTTCTGTTTAACTTCAGACTTATACGTCTAAAGTTGATTGATCAATAATCAAACCTGGGCCCATCGTGGTGCTCAGGGAAATACGTTTCAGGTAAACACCTTTAGAAGACGCAGGCTTCAGACGCTTAAGGTCGCTGATCAAGGCTTCTAAGTTTTCCTTCAGTGCATTGGCTTCAAACGCCAACTTGCCGATACCACCGTGGATGATGCCGCCTTTTTCAGCACGGAAACGCACCTGACCGGCCTTGGCATTTTTAATAGCAGTTACAACGTCTGGCGTTACGGTGCCAGTCTTGGGGTTAGGCATTAAGCCACGTGGACCCAAAACTTGACCTAACTGACCAACAACGCGCATAGCCGCTGGATCGGCGATAACCACGTCGAAATCCATCATGCCGCCTTTAATTTCAGCAGCCAGCTCATCCATACCAACAAACTCAGCACCAGCTGCTTTAGCTGCTTCTGCGTTTGCGCCCTGGGTGAACACAGCAACGCGTACGGACTTACCAGTGCCGTGTGGCAAGGTAGTCGCACCGCGTACAGACTGATCCGACTTACGTGGATCGATACCTAAATTAATCGCAACTTCCACAGACTCTGGAAATTTCACAGATGAAACGTCTTTCAACAACGCTACCGCATCAGCGATGCCGTAAGTTTTGGTGAAATCAACTTTTTCACGAATCGCGCGCTGACGCTTGCTCAATTTAGCCATCTTACAAACCCTCCACATCTAGACCCATGGAGCGGGCAGAACCGGCGATAGTGCGCAGAGCGGCATCCATATCAGCAGCGGTAAGGTCCGGACGCTTGGTGTTAACAATTTGCTCGAGTTGCGCGCGGGTAACCGTGCCAACTTTTTGCGTGTTTGGACGCGGTGAACCGCTTTTCAAACCCGCCGCTTTTTTCAACAAGTAAGACGCTGGTGGCGTTTTCATGGTGAAAGTGAAAGAGCGATCGCTGTATACGCTGATCACGACAGGCACTGGTGCGCCCGCTTCCATTTCTTGAGTCTGGGCGTTGAACGCTTTACAGAACTCCATGATGTTTACGCCGTGCTGACCAAGCGCCGGACCTACTGGTGGCGACGGGTTAGCTTTGCCAGCTGCAACTTGCAGCTTGATGTAAGCATTAATCTTCTTAGCCATGATTTACTCCCATAGTTGGGTTTTAGCGCCTCGAAAAGTCTTTGGCTAAACTTTCGTCATCGGCTCCCCAGTCTCTAAACCCGCAAAAAATTTGCAAAACTCAGAGACACGAAAACCTTCCTGTGCGAAAACACACAGGAAGGCAATAAAATTGCGAGTC
The DNA here is from genome assembly GCF_030409605.1 of Simiduia curdlanivorans. Classification (NCBI taxonomy): domain Bacteria; kingdom Pseudomonadati; phylum Pseudomonadota; class Gammaproteobacteria; order Cellvibrionales; family Cellvibrionaceae; genus Simiduia; species Simiduia curdlanivorans. The sequence continues at coordinate 1,401,127 of NZ_JAUFQG010000004.1, read as the reverse complement.
TTAAGCCTTTTCTACCTGACCAAACTCAAGCTCAACCGGCGTTGAACGACCGAAAATCAACACGGCCACACGCAAACGGCTCTTCTCATAATTCACCTCTTCAACAACACCATTAAAGTCGTTGAATGGACCATCGCATACGCGAACCATTTCACCCGGCTCGAATATGGTTTTTGGTTTTGGCTTATCGGCAGAGTCATCGACGCGCTGCAAAATAGCCTGGGCTTCTTTTTCAGTAATTGGCGCTGGCTTATCTGCCTTGCCACCAATAAAACCCATCACCCGCGGGGTTTCTTTAACTAAGTGCCAAGAGTCATCATTCAACTCCATCTGCACCAACACGTAACCGGGGAAAAACTTGCGCTCGCTCTTACGCTTTTGACCGCCGCGCATCTCAACCACTTCTTCAGTGGGAACCAGCACGTCGCCAAAATTGTCCTGCATGTTATGCAGCTCAATGCGCTCTTTTAATGAAGCGGCAACTTTCTTTTCAAACCCAGAATAGGCGTGTACTACATACCAGCGCTTAGCCATTGCTCACCCTTTTTTATCAGCCGATAATCAGTGACGCTAACCAACCCAGCACGGTGTCGATCAACCAGAGAATTAAAGCCATTACCAACACCACCGCTAAAACGATCAGCGTCGTCTGGTTAGTCTCTTCGCGAGTAGGCCAAACTACTTTGCGAACTTCCACCTGGGCTTCTTTCATCAAACCCCAGAAAGCCGCACCTTTGGCAGTATTGACAGCGATAAATACGGCAACCAAACCTGCGGCCACCATACCCAACACACGGTAAAGCAATGCCACATCCGCAAACTGCGAATTTGCCACGACACCGGCAGCAACAATGGCAACAACAAGCAACCACTTAATTGCGTCAAACCGAAAGGCTGGAGCTTCTACTTTAGCGTTCATCAGGGAACTTACCCTTAACTACTCTTATTAAATGGCAGGCCAGGAGGGACTCGAACCCCCAACACCCGGTTTTGGAGACCGGTGCTCTACCAATTGAACTACTGGCCTAAACAAACTTCTTTTTGCACGAAGGCCGGAACCAAGGCCCCGGCCTCCGCGCAACAATCAACGATTACTCGATGATCTTAGCAACAACACCCGCACCAACGGTACGACCACCTTCACGGATGGCGAAGCGCAAGCCGTCTTCCATCGCGATGGGGTGAATCAAGGTGACTTCCATTTGCACGTTATCACCTGGCATTACCATCTCAACGCCTTCTGGCAGCTCACAAGCGCCAGTTACGTCGGTAGTACGGAAGTAGAACTGTGGACGGTAGCCTTTGAAGAATGGCGTGTGACGACCACCTTCATCTTTCGACAATACGTACACTTCTGACTGGAACTTGGTGTGCGGCTTGATCGCACCTGGCTTAGACAACACCTGGCCACGCTCAACGTCATCGCGCTTAGTACCGCGCAATAGAACACCTACGTTCTCGCCTGCACGACCTTCGTCGAGCAGCTTGCGGAACATTTCAACACCAGTACAGGTAGTCTTGGTGGTATCGCGCAGACCAACGATCTCGATTTCTTCGCCCACTTTAACGATACCGCGCTCGATACGACCGGTCACAACAGTACCGCGACCAGAGATAGAGAACACGTCTTCGATTGGCATCAAGAAAGCACCGTCGATGGCACGCTCGGGCTCAGGAATGTAAGAGTCCAGGGTCTCAACCAATTTCTTAACAGCGGTGGTACCCATTTCGTTGTCATCGGTACCGTTCAACGCCATCAGCGCAGAACCGATGATGATTGGGGTATCGTCGCCTGGGAATTCGTACTGGCTCAACAGCTCGCGAACTTCCATTTCAACCAGCTCTAGCAGCTCGGCATCGTCAACCATGTCGGCTTTGTTCAGGAATACAACGATGTAAGGTACACCTACCTGACGCGACAACAGGATGTGCTCGCGCGTCTGTGGCATTGGGCCATCAGCGGCAGAACATACCAGAATCGCACCGTCCATCTGGGCAGCACCGGTGATCATGTTTTTCACATAGTCGGCGTGGCCTGGGCAGTCAACGTGCGCGTAGTGACGGATAGGCGAATCATATTCTACGTGTGCCGCAGAAATGGTGATGCCGCGCTCGCGCTCTTCTGGCGCCGAGTCGATACCATCAAATGCAACCGCTGTACCACTGCCCCACACTTCCGCACATACGCGAGTCAGAGCTGCTGTCAGGGTAGTTTTACCATGGTCAACGTGACCAATGGTGCCCACGTTTACGTGGGGCTTGTTACGTTCAAACTTAGCCTTAGCCATTGCTAACGTCTCCTATATACAGGGGCGATAAATCGTTTCTTCAAACAAAACAAAACTCCGCAAAAGACCGGCCTTTGCGGAAACTGGAGCTCTTGTCCGGAATTGAACCGGAGACCTCACCCTTACCAAGGGTGTGCTCTACCAGCTGAGCTACAAGAGCGTAAACACGACGCATTTTCGGAACCCAGCCAGAAACTGGAGCGGGCAGCGGGAATCGAACCCGCATCATCAGCTTGGAAGGCTGAGGTTCTACCATTAAACTATGCCCGCCTAACCGACAGACTTTGCAACAGCAATCCGAAAATCACACAACCTGAAATACCCCTCAAGCTGCTTACAGCAACCTCACCTTACGGCAAGGCTTAAATCAATAATGGTGCAGGGGGATGGATTCGAACCATCGAAGCTTTCGCGTCAGATTTACAGTCTGATCCCTTTGGCCACTCGGGAACCCCTGCCAAAAGAGCCGGCAATTCTCCGGCTCAAGCAAGCACTTGTCAACCATTTTTGTGAGTAAATTCACAGGCTTACAGCACTTAGCTTGTAGAAAATGGAGCTGGTGAAAGGAGTTGAACCCTCGACCGCCTGATTACAAGTCAGATGCTCTACCAACTGAGCTACACCAGCTAAAACCACCTAGCAAACACACCTTTTCAGGCCTGCCTGTAATGTGGAGGCGCGATTCTAGTGAAACTTGTCCGCAGACGCAACAGCTGAACATAAATTTTGACGAATCTCTTGGCCACTTTCCTTCGGAACCAGTTCAGCCCAGACGGAAAGCGCCACGCGAGTCGCCTGCCCTGGCCCCAAAAGCAACCACAACTCCTTTTGCGTACGGGGGATAGCCTTGAGTTCGGCTTGATAGCCCTGGCGACGCATGTCGGCCATGCGCTGCTCGGCCAAAGGCTTTTGAGTGAAGACGCCAAAGCTGATGCCATTGGCTAGGTCACCTTTGGGAATAACATAGCTGTCTATTTTCTTCGCCTGTAGCTCATGCAGCTTGCGCAAAGCGCCCTCTTGCGAGGGCTCGGGCGGCAAATACACCCAATAGGATTCACCGGCAGCAATCTCCAGCGACTGCAAATTGGACTCAACACCCAGCGAGCGCAAGCGCTCGCGCACGATCGCGCCCTTGTCGGAGTCGATATAAGGCCCGACCAAGGTACAGATGGGGCCTGCGCCTTGATCATCTTTGGCATTGATATCGCGAACCAGTAGCGACTTGGCATCCTCATCCACCTCGCTCAACAAGGTCAGCGCCCGCGCCTGTTCAGTAGTTTTGGGCATGGCGCGCACAACTGCTTTAGGCTCTTCTTTGGCCTGCAAAAAATGCCAACCTAAAACCAGCACATTAATAACCAACAACCCAATAAAAACTAACCGCATGTCTTAGCCTTCCACTCCATTAACGTTCGATAAACCCAGCACAGGCCACGAGAGCCTGCATATTCCACTAAGGCAAAGCTAGGCGCAAACCATCCAATACTAACGCCGGGCGCCAGACAGCCCCAGGCAACTCCGCGAGCAAGGCCTGGCCATCGCCACCGGTGAGCACTATGTGCGCGTCCGGGCTAAAACGAAGCCGGCACTGCTCAACAAAACCCAGCTGCATCATGCGCAGCGCACCGGATACGGCAGCGCCAGTAGTGCTCGCCACAGAGCTCGGCAAGTCCGGCGCTAGGCTCGGCACCTTGACGCCAGCGGTTGCAGAAAACAAGGCGTCGCGCATCATATGCAAACCAGGGCCGATAAAACCACCCCGGTGTAGCCCCGGTGAGACCAAGTCAACAGTTATGGCACTACCGGCATCCACTACCAACAAGTCACACTCTGGATACTCGGCCACAGCCGCCAGCACCGCCAACCACCTATCCACCCCTAAGCGCTGCGGGTCGTCATAGCCACACCGAATGCCGGCACAAGGGCTGGCCACACCAGCGATTTCTGGCTCCACGGCAAACAACGCCTTAAGCACTCCGGACAGATCCTGGGTTATATCCTGCGCGGCCACAGAGCCAATGCGCACGCGAGCAACGCTCACTTGGCGAAAGATCTCCGGCAGGGCCCTGGCCTGAAACTCAAGCCAGGACAAGCTACCCGAATGCTCAGGCTGTAAGGAAGCATTCACCAACCGCCATTTAATCCGGCTGTTTCCGCAATCCAACTCTAAAATCATCGCGCACCCGCCGCACGCAAACTCAATTCACCACCGTGAAACAAACGCATCTGGCCATCCACCCACACGATTAACGCACCGCTATCGTCAACGCCCTGCGCAATACCACTGACCGAACTCGCTGCACTGCTTAAGGTGACAGCCTGATTGGCAAAGGCGTCGAGCGCCAACCACTCGGCCCTAAATCCGGCAAAACCCTCGAGCGCGAAACGCTCGAGCACAGCAACCAGCTCGGTGAGCAGTTTAGCTACTAACGCATTGCGCGATAGCGTGACGCCCAAGCTGCGCAAATCGACCCAGGCCTGATCGATACCCTGCGCCTGCTCAGAGGGCATGGCGACATTAATGCCAATACCAATCACCACCTGGCACTCGCCGGCTGGGTCGCCGGTCATTTCCAACAAAATGCCCCCCAGCTTTTTGCCGTCGACCAACAAATCATTGGGCCATTTAAGCGCAACCTGATCGGCGCCGCTGGCTCGCAACATGCGCGCACAGGCGACACCCACCGCCAAACTCAGCCCGCTTAACGCCGCGGCTCCGCCCTGAAAACCCCACACCAGGGATAAATAGATGTTCGACCCAAAGGGGCTAACCCAAGCGCGCCCGCGCCGGCCGCGCCCCGCCGTTTGTTGTTCGGCTATAAAAGCATGGCCATGGGCCGCGCCCGAAGCTGCCTCCATGGCGCGAACGCTGGTGGAATCTGTCTGCAAAAAACTGGTTAGCTGTAAATTCTGCCGCAACTTGGGCGCGAGGCCGTCTTTAATCACATCCACATCCAGCAAATCCAACGCGCGGCTCAGGCGGTAACCACGCCCCCTCACCGACTCAACCACCAAACCCAAACCTTCGAGTTTCTGCAATTGCTTCCAAACCGCAGCGCGCGACACCCCCAAGAGCGCGCCCAACTCTTCGCCGGAATGAAACTCGCCATCGGCTAAGGCGCGCAATAAAGTCCGCAGGGTTTGATCGGCTAGCGCAGTCACGATGGCAAATCTCCCAGTTCAACATACTCGCGCTGGTAGCGGTTGCCCAAGCTGGTTAACACCTCATAGCCGATGGTATTCATGTGCGAGGCAACGAGATTGACCGTTAACTCACTGTTAAGCACTTCTATATAAGCCGCGCCAATCGGCGGCAGCTCTGATTCGGGGATTGCACTGACATCAAAAATTGTGGCGTCCATCGACACCCTGCCCACCAAGGGCACCCGCCGCCCAGCGAACACGCCCTCGCCCCGGCTGCTCAACTGACGCTGCAAGCCATCGGCATAGCCGCCCAATACCACCGCGAGCCGCTGACCCGGCTGGCAAGTCGCCGTGGCGCTATAACCCACGGCCGCTGAGTCGGCCAACAAGCGATATTGAATAATCGGCAAGCGCAGTGACACCACGGGCTCCATGGGGTTGGGCTGCCCCGGCGTCGGATTTACGCCGTACAGCGCCGCGCCGGGACGGGCCAACTGCTGATGCCATTCGGCACCGAGAAATATGCCCGAAGAATTGGCGAAGCTGCGCCGCGCCTGCGGCCAGACTGAGGCGGCCAAAGCTGCGGCCTCCTGATAGCGACCTAGCTGCTCGCGGTTGAGCGGGTGCGCAGGCTCATCGGCACAGGCCAAGTGGCTCATAAAATAACGCACATCCAACTGCCGCGCCTCGGGCGAAGCCACATAATTCGCGAGTTCGCTCAAGTCCAAGCCGAGTCGGGTCATACCGGTATTGACTTTTACCACACAGGGCGCCGACACATCGGCCACGGTGGTGGCTCGCTGCCAGCGCGCAATGGCATCGACAGAAAATAAACTCGGCCAAATAGCATTCGCCACCAAGGCCGGTTCTCGCCCCGGGCGCACGCCACCCAACACGACAATCACAGGCGCCTCGCCTAAGCCTTCACGTAGCTCTATCGCCTCATCCACGGTGGCGACAAAAAACGTGCGGCAACCAACGTGCGCCAAACTGCGGGCGACCGGAACCATACCCAAGCCATAGGCATTGGCCTTCACCACGGCGGCGCACTGTGCTTCGCCCACTTTCCGGCTGAGCGCCAACCAGTTGCGCGCAATCGCGCGCAAATTAACTGTCAAAATACCATCGTGATGTGACATAGCCCCTCCAGCCAAGGCGAACAGTTTACGCATTCACCCACAAAGCCGATAGCCCAAGCCCACCCAACGACAATAAACCGCGCCAAAAAAGCGCTAAGGAAAATCTATATTTTGTTAAAGCCCATTGACAGCCAGCGGCTTGATCTACACTTAAGGCCTAAGTTTGGCTAGAACTTAAGACAACCACTCACAGGCAATTCACATGGCTAACGCCGCCCCTCCCCGTGCCGACTATCAGATTAAACTGTACAACTTTCACAAGGCCATACTGCGCTACAAGTCGACCGCTCAACTGTTCGAGCACATCACCCGCGATGCCGTGCAAATTGGCGATTTACACGGCGCCTGGATTGGCGCGCTAGACCCAGAAAAATGCCAGATTGTGTCGACCATGGCCCATGCCTCAGACCCAACAGAGTCAAACAAGCTGCAGGCACTAGTACAGGCCTTCCCTTTTGCCGACCTAGTGCTTTCCCCGACCTTTTTTGATAGCGGCGACGCTAAACTTTACGACTACCTCAGCAGCCAAACCGATGACAACTTTTGGCACTCACTACTGACCAAAAACAAATGGCAGAGCGCTGCGGCCCTACCCTTGTTTAACGAGGCTAAAGTATTTGGCATTTTGGTTCTGATTTGGCATCAACAGCAACGCTTTGACACCAACACCAAGCAGACGCTCATCGACATCAGTACCGACGCCTCCAGTGTCATCAGCGCGAGCGAGGCTAGCCTTGCCGCCGAAAGAGCAACCCAAGAACTCGAGAAATACGAAACGCTGTTCCAAAATGCCGGCTGGAGCATGGCTATAGCCGACCCGGAGAGCCACCAGCTCATTTATAGCAACCTCGCCTTCGCCACCATGCACGGCTACACCCAGACGGAAATGCGCAAGCTAAATTTAGCCGACACTTTTTCGATCGAGGCGCGCAAGCAGTTACCAGCCCTAGCGGCGCGCGCTGAAAAAGAAGGCAGCTTTAGTTACGAAACAAAACACCTGCGCAAAAATGGCACCAGCTTTGACTGCAAAACCCACGTCACCGCCTTCAAAGACGACCAAGGGAAAGTGATGTTTAGAGCGGCCTGCTTGGAAGACCTCACGGAGCAAAAACTAGCCCAAGCACAGGTTCAACAACTGCTCGAGCAAACCCAACTGTTACTCAATGAGAAGAACAACACCAACCAGCTACTCGAGTCTATTTTTAATCGCGTCACAGATTGCTTTGTCGCCCTAGACAACCACTGGCGCTTCACCTATATCAACCAAAGAGCACAAGCGCTCTTTGAAAGTTTCGGTATCGAAAAACAGCTCATCGGCACGAACATTTGGGATGAGTTCCCACCGGTGCAAGACGACCCATTTCACGCCGCCTACTATAAAGCGGTAGACACACAGCAAGCCGTCTATTTTGAACACTACTACGAACCTTGGGGGCGCTGGTTCGAAAATCGCGTCTATCCCTCGGAAGACGGCCTCACTATTTATTTTACCGACACCACTAAAAGCAAAAAACTCGAACAGAAAATTTTGCAGTCCAATGCCATTTATGAAAAAACCTTTAATGGCGTTATGATTACCGACCTGCAAGGCAACATACTCGCAGCAAACCCAGCTTTTAGCGTCATCACTGGCTATAGTGAAGCCGAAATTCTCGGCCAAAATGCACGCATTTTAAGTGCTAATAAACACGCCAAAGAATTCTACGCCGAGGTATGGAAAGCCTTAGAAAACACCGGTAGCTGGCAAGGCGAAATTTGGAACCGACGCAAGAGTGGCGACGCCTACCCAGAATGGATAACCATCAATCGCGTTCATCACCAGCCCGAAGCGGAAGACCGCTACCTCGCGATTTTTTCTGACATCAGTAAAATAAAGCAGAACGAAGCGGCGCTGGCACACCTAGCCCATCACGATGCACTCACCGGCCTGCCCAATCGAGTGCAGCTTTACATACGCTTAAAACACAGCATGGACATCGCCAAGCGCAACAACACTATGCTGGCACTGCTTATGTTTGACCTGGATCATTTTAAATACGTCAACGACAGTTTTGGCCACGCCGCCGGCGACCAATTATTAAAGCTTGTCACCGAAAAACTCACCAAGCGCTTCCGAGAACAGGATTGCCTGTGCCGGCTCGGTGGCGATGAGTTTACCCTTGTGCTCGATAATATCGCCTCGCCCGACGCCGCGGCGCGCGTTGCCGAAGAAATCATTCACATGCTGAGCCAACCCTGGCGCCTCGTCAATGAAATCGAAGTGCGCATTTCAGCCAGCGTCGGCATTAGCCTCTACCCAAGCCACGGCAACAACGCCGAAGAGCTGCTGCAGCAGGCCGACACCTCCCTGTATAGCGCCAAAGCCGAAGGCCGCGCTCGCTATAAATTTTTTAACCAGGAACTTACTAAAACCGTGCGCGCACGGCTTGAGATAGAAGCAGAGCTACGTCACGCCATCCAAAATAATGAACTATTGGTTTACTACCAACCACAATATGACACCAGCAGCAATACCATCGTCGGCGCCGAAGCGCTGGTGCGCTGGGCACACCCCAGCAAGGGGCTGATACCACCGATTTATTTCATTCCCGTGGCCGAGGCCACCGGTCTTATTTCGGCCATTGGCAACTGGGTATTGAACAGCGCCTGCCAGCAGTGCGCTACCTGGTTTGCCCAAGGGCTACGCGATTTTACCCTAGCGGTGAATCTATCGCCCTATCAATTTTTGCACGGCGATATAGAACAAAATGTCGCCGCCACCACGGCAAAAACCGGCTTTCCCGCACAGCATTTAGAATTAGAAATTACCGAGGGAACCTTAATGGACAGAGAAATAGATGCCATTAAAATTTTCACGGCACTCAGAGCCCGCGGCGTGCGCATTGCCATCGACGATTTCGGCACCGGCTACTCATCCCTCGCTTACCTAAAGCGCTTTCCGCTCGACGCCCTAAAAATCGACCGCGGCTTCATTTCCGATTTGCCCGATGACAGCGATGATGCCGCTATCACGCTGGCGATTATCGCCATGGCCCATTCACTCAAATTAAATGTGCTGGCCGAGGGTGTCGAAACCGAGGCGCAACTGAACTTCCTGCAAGAGGCCAGCTGCGATTTCTACCAAGGTTATTTAAAAAGCCCAGCCATTTCCGCGCAGGATTTCGAGCAGCTGCTGAAAGCGGAAAAGCGACTTTAACTAAAAAAATACTCAGCTAATTAAGCCAGTATTTCATCCACCACCCGCCTCGCGGCATCGATGGCGCCATCGACATAGGCAAAGGCCTGCGAATCTGAATTGCCGATGTGAATACGCCCAAACGGCCGGCGCGCTCTTTCATGGGGCGCCTCACCCGGGCCGTAGGCTGGGTCAAATAAATCCACGTATTCATAGGCGTAGCCATGGGGCCAACGATTAACTGTTATAGCGCTAATATCGCGCTTTGCGTCAAAGCCGAAAGGTGCAAACATGGCGGTTAATTGAGCGACCACTTCGCGCTCAAAATCGGCAAAGCTTAAGGCCAACAAACGATAGCGCCCCAAGCGATACTGCTGCTTGGCAGCCAGCCCCTGGCCCAAGCTTTTCGGATAGAAGGGCATGTGCAACAGCACCGGTTCATGTTCAGATTGCGCATAGGCATAACCGCCCATGGACACCGGAAAGTCCATGGTCACCCAGGTAAAAAAGCTGCGCGGGCAATTCACCTCGCGCACGCCAGCTTTGGCTAGGGCGCGCCAATTTTTCAGTGCCACATTGACGTAGGCCATGGGCACCTTCACCTGCTCGGCCAACGCCTGTTTTTGCACCGGTGGCAACTGCGGGCAGAGATGGGGAATCATCGCGTTATAGCAGGCCATAACGGCCGCTTTCGCCTTAACTTTGTAGGCTGCACCGGCCTGCACATAGGTGACATCCACACCACTCTGATTATTTTCAGCGCGCACCACGGTGCTGTTTAAGCGCAATTTAACGGCGTGGCTTTTGACGTCTAGCTGGGCGTAATCAAAGGCCGCTTTAACAATGTCATCCATACTATCGCCCGCGGCTACAGACGGAATCAATTTGCGCACCAACAGCCGGGCGAGACTCGCGTTGCCATCGGGAAAGTGAAAAATATACGGCTCGTCACCGTGCTCAAGCTCGGGCGCGGGCAGACCTAAACCGCTAAAGCCAGGCAAGTCGTTGCGGTAGGCCTCCATGGCCGAAAGCGCATCGGTACCCAACCCCCACCAGCCGTCCAACCGCTCCTCCACCAAGGCCAACACTTTCGCGGGTATGTGCAGCTTGTCGGTTAAGTAGGTGGAATAGCTATTTTTTAGCAGATAGGAGAGTTTTTCATCCACCGTCATCGGCGCTAAAAAATCTGCGCTGGAAAACAATAATTGCGAAAGGCTGGCGCGCTCCTGATCCGAAAACGGTAGCTCGTCGATGGCAGCCTCGGTAGCCTTAGCCTGATCTGCCTCCCAGTTATAGACAAAGTCTTGCGCTAAAAAGCAGCGTTTGCCAAAAAAATTTTCAGTTAAAAATAAACCTTTGGTTAGCTTGCGCTGGCGAAAATAATCGCGGTCGAACAGGGTATAAAAGCGCTCGGTCTCGACGCCGAGATCGAGCAGTAATTGTTTCGCGCTTTTACTGTAACTGCCCGGCGAGTCGATCGACTGACTGCCGCCATAGCCAATCAGGGTTTTGCCCTCGACGGTAAACTCATTGCGCTTGGCGTGGCCACCAAAATCGTCGTGGTTGTCGAGCAACAATATCTTCGCCGCGGGGCCCATGGCCTGCTGGTAGAAATAAGCCGTGGCGAGGCCGCTGATGCCCGCGCCGACAATCACCACATCGTACTCAGGGTCGACATAATTATTCGGGCTAAGCCACACCTTGCCCTCCCGCGCCAAACCATGAGCAACCTCAAAGGAGCCAATATGAGCGCCGCGCATACCGGTTTTCAGCGGCGGATAATCTGCAGCCTCCGCGGCAAAACTCGGCGCACCAACTGACCAAGCCGCCGCCCCCATCAGCGCGCCCTGACAAAAATCTCGGCGCGTCACCTCGGGCCCCAGTGTCGAGGCGCCGTTAACAGCTTTAGCGCCGCTAGCGCTTGCAGGCTTATCAGTCATTGGCGCGTTCGTCCTTTACTGGCAACAGAGCGTCGGGCGAGTAGATCACGTAGATTTTGGTGTAAGCCGACGACTCCCAAAGCCCGGTCCAGGCTTTGGGAATGGTCACCGCTTCGCCGGCATCGACGCGAAGCACCGAGCCATCGGCCGAGGTTAGGGTGACATGACCATCGAGGAAAAACATGAACTCATCCACGCCATAAGGCTCGCTCACGGTGAATTTGCTGGGGCCAGAGCGGTACATACCCGCGTCGAGCTTTCGATCAGAGGAGAGAAAAACTTCCGCATCTTGCACCCGGTTGGGGCCTAATTCGGAGGCCTCCTGGGTCGCCACAGACAAGGATGAGGCGAAAATATCGCCGCCGATTTGCGCCTTGGTTAATTTCACCGGCAGCGACGCTGGTTCGGCAACAGCAAGGGACGTAAAAAGCCCACCCAGCAACAGGGCGCGAGCCAATAAGTTAACCGTGAGCCGAGCGACGCAACCGAACCGAGTGAATCGATGTGACATTTTTCTCTCCTTTAAACCATGAAGGCTTCATTGAAACCCTAACTGAGACAAGCCTGAGCCTAACCCAAACCGGTGCTGCCATCCCTCCCCCAACTGGGGGAAGGACGCGGCTAACGCTTTGATCTGAAGCCAATCAAATTGCAGCTATATCAAAAAATCAGGTCATAAATATTCAGTCTAACCACACCTACAGCTAAACCTTGGCAAGCGCTAGAATATTGTCGTCACTAGTGTGAGGGACGGCATCATGGCAACTCAACAAGCACCTAGAATCGGCGATATTCTGCTCGAGCGGCAATGGGTTAAGGCCGACGACCTAGCGCGCGCCAGCCGCACCCAAAAACTCACCCACGCACCCCTTGGCGAGATACTCTTGCAGCAAGCCTCCATCAACAAACACCAACTGGCCCGGGCGCTGCGCTGGCAACGTTTCATTCGCATGGCATTGGTGGTGGGCACTTGCTCCACCAGCCTGTCCCAACCCGCATTTGGCTCCGAGGCACAGCGCATCACCGACCAAATGGTCGATAGCTTCCAATCTAGCGCTTCGTCGCCACAGGTGAAAAATCGCCGCTCGAGTGACCGACTGTTATCAAACTCGCTCAAACAATCCCTCGGCACCCCGGCCTGGACCCTGCTCCAAGGCGAGTACGCCGCCGGGGTAAATCGCTACACTGAGGGCATGCGCTACAAAGCCAACTGGAGCGAAGACGACTTCACCATTGAGGTGCGCTATCAATTTTAAGGGGGGCAGGCTTACGCAGAAGCAAGATTGGGGTCAGTGTAAAAACTATCTTTTCGGCTTTGGACCTCTCTTTTCAGATGTAACACGTCGCCCTGCAAGCGACTCAATTTCCTGCTTGAAGCGATCATTGCCTAATGCCATGCCTTGGTTTGCAGCCGTTCGTATTGCGTCCAAATCATGTAATTCTAGGTGTGTTGCAAACAAACTTTGATAAGCTGTCGTTCTTGCTTTCACTGTGGAGCCCAATCGTTGATAAACCTCGTGCGGGGACCATAATTTTATTCGGCGACCCAATCCATTCGCGTGATAACTCGACCAACGATAATCTGCCGGCTGTTCCACCATACCGGCTCGAACGGGATTCAATTCGATATAGCGCAAGCAGGTTAGAAAATACTGCTCGGCACTTACCACGCAAGATTTAAAACGGCCCTCCCACAAAGTGCCAGTTCTGCGGTAGGTATAATTAAAATGACGAACATAATGCCGACCGAGCGTTTGCATCATTTGCGAAACGCCGGTAGGCGTTTGTGGGGTAACCAATAGGTGGACGTGATTGGTCATAAACACCCAACCATGAACCGCGACCTGATACTTTACTGCATACTCTTCAAGCCAATGTGCATAAGCGGCGAAGTCATCTTCACCGCCAAAACACACCTGGCGATTATTGCCACGCTGAATAATATGTTGTGGAATGTTGGGTAAACACAAGCGAGGTAAGCGAGCCATAGATCGTCCCTGATCATTGGTTTCTGATTTAACTAACCCTAGTCGAAAGCACCTTCTTGTCAATGATTTGAGTTTTTACTCTGACCCCAAATCTCCTTGGTTTCTGATTTAACTAACCCTAGTCGAAAGCACCTTCTTGTCAATGATTTGAGTTTTTACTCTGGTCTTACCCCAAATCTCCCAAATCTCCCAAATCCCCAAATCTCATTAAACCTTCCCACCCACGCCCTTAAACTTCTCCACAAACGCAGAAATTTTTTGAAACACGCTTTGCTTCTTGGTCAGATACTGCGGATTTAACGGGCTCATTTTGGGCAGAATGGCATTGAGCTCTGTTCCTGCGTCGCTGGCGTACTCCCGTTTAAGCGATGCTGTGATATAGCGCTTCGCGGCTTCTTGATTCAGGTTCTCAGCGTCAATCAACTCTTCTGCCTCACGCTGCTGTTCAGCTTGGGCAAAGGAGAAGAATGCCTCAATCACGCTGGATTTCTCACCAAGCTGATCTAGGTCGGTTTGATTAATGAAGTCCACCACCAGGCTTTCTTTTGCACGGTTGCCCAGGCTTGCACGAATTACGCGGCGTACCTCATCCACCAAGTCAGCTTTGCTCTTATTCTTTTTGTTGTGCTCGAAGATCAGCTCCAGAATGTAATCTAGGTTAATCTCTTGCGACTTGAGAAGATCTACTTCGAATACCACGTCATCCCAGTCGATGGTGGATTTTTCTTTATCTTCGGCTGATTTCTGTCGGCGCTGCCAGTCGCGGATGTCGTTGTAGGTAGAACGGTAATCCTGAACCTTGCGCTCAGCGGGCAGACGTATGGTTTGCAGTTCAGCCAGCTTTTCATCATCCAGATAATGCTCGGCTTTAAATGCTTCCACAGCCTCGGGGTCGCTTATATCCAGGTTTTGCAAAGCTTTCAGACTGGCAAACTCATCGTAGTTTTGCAGAATGTTCTCAACGCGCAGGTATTCGCCAAAGAGTTTGGCGAAGGCCTTTTTATCGGCTTCTTTTTCAATGTTGGCCGGATCAGGAAAGCGCTGCTCCAACTCACTCACCACTTCCATAAAGCCGCGCCGCGCTTCACCGGTGGCAACATCGGTAAAGCCGTCCATGTATTCTTTATAGCTCTTTTCCAGCACCACATTTTTAGTGTTCTTATCGCCAAACAGGGTAATGGCATCCACCGTTGCCTTCTCCAAATCGCGGAAGGTCACGATATTGCCAAAGGTTTTGGTGGCATCATAAATACGGTTGGTTCGCGAATAGGCTTGCATCAAACCGTGATAGCGCAGGTTTTTATCAACGAATAGCGTATTTAAAGTGGGCGCATCAAAACCAGTGAGGAACATGCCCACTACAATCAGCAGGTCGATCTCTTTGGCTTTTACCCGTTTGGCCAGATCGCGGTAGTAATTCTGAAAGCCGTTGCTGTCAACACTGAAATTGGTTTTAAAGAAAGCGTTGTAATCACCTATCGCCGCGCTTAAAAACTCCTTGGCGCTACTGCTCATCGCCGACACTTCAAAACTTTCGTCAAGAATGTCGCCCACTGCATCCTGCTCTTCGTTGGCCGCAAACGAGAAGATGGTGGCTATTTTTAGCGGTCTTTCCTTGTTTTTGTACGAAGGGTCTGCTTGCAACTGGTTTAGCGTTTCATAATACAGCTTGGCTGCATCTACGCTGCTCACCGCGAACATAGCGTTAAAGCCCTTTCCACTCGCTTGCAGGCGGTGGGTTTTCTGACGAAAATTATTCAGAAGATACTGCGATATTTCACGAATCCGCTCTGGGTGCAACAAGGCTTGCTTGTTTTCCAGCGCACTCAGCTTTTTCTCATCCTGCTCGGTTTCTATTTCCTTAAATTTCGGGCGAACATCGTTATAGTCAACCTTGAACTTAAGCACCTTTTCATCGCGTATCGCATCGGTGATCACATAGGAATGCAATTCTCGCCCAAATACGCTGGCGGTGGTTTCTGCCCCTAAAGCGTTTTGGGGGAAGATGGGCGTGCCAGTAAAGCCAAACTGGTAAAAACGTTTGAACTTCCTATTTAGATTTTTCTGGGCTTCTCCAAACTGGCTGCGGTGACATTCATCAAAAATAAACACCACCTGCTTGTTGTAGATCGGTAGGTCACCCTCGCTCTTCATTAGGTTGTTGAGTTTCTGAATAGTGGTAACGATGATTTTGTTATCATCTATGTCCAAGTTGCGCTTTAACCCTGCCGTACTTTCAGAGCCGTTCACGCTATCGGGCGAAAAGCGCTGGTATTCCTTCATGGTCTGGTAGTCGAGATCTTTCCTATCCACCACAAAGAACACCTTGTCGATAAACGCCAACTCTGTGACCAAACGCGCGGCCTTAAAGCTGGTTAACGTTTTGCCTGATCCCGTGGTATGCCAGATAAAGCCTCCGCCTTCTGGGTTGCTCCAGTTCTTGGCGTTATAAGAACTTTCAATTTTCCATAAAATACGTTCCGTGGCAGCAATCTGGTAAGGGCGCATCACTAGCAAGGTATCGCTGACGTCAAACACCGAATAATGCAATAACACATTCAGCAGGGTGTTCTTCTGGAAAAAGGTGGCGGTAAAGTCTTTTAAATCTTTAATCAGGCTGTTATCGGCCTTCGCCCAGTTCATGGTGAAGTCGAAGCTGTTTTTATTGCGCGTCGTGGTGTTGGCAAAGTAGCGGCTGTCGGTGCCGTTAGTGATCACGAACAACTGTAAATATTTATACAGGGAATGCTCGCTGTTAAAGCTTTCTTTGCTGTAGCGGTGCACTTGGTTAAACGCTTCTCGAATAGCCACACCGCGCTTTTTTAGTTCGATTTGTACCAGTGGCAAGCCGTTGACCAGAATGGTCACATCGTAGCGGTTGGCATGGCTGCCGGTTTGCTCAAATTGCTTGATCACCTGCACCTTGTTGCGGGCTATGTTTTTCTTGTCCACCAGATAGATGTTTTTGATGCGACCATCGTCAAACACAAAATCATGAATATAGTCATCATGGATCTTACGGGTTTTATCAATAATGGTATCGCTGGGCTTGTCTAAATAAGTTTCAAGAAAACGTTTCCATTCGCCCTCTAAGAATTCGACGCTATTGAGGCTTTGCAGCTGAGTTCGCACATTAGCCAACATGGCCTCAGGATTATTCAGCGCGGGTACATACTCATAACCCTGATTTTGCAAATCCTGAATCAGCTCCCGCTCTAGGTCGCCTTCGCTTTGGTAGTGTTCCGCTACTTGCCATTCCTTCTTGTACTTATCCAGCACAATGAAGTGGTTAGATTCGGCGATGGTTTTGTAATCAGTCATCCTGTGACACCTTTTTTTGCAGCAGCTTTTCCACTTCGCGATCAAAGTCGGATTCGATGCGTTGTTGCTTATTAAATTTATCGTATTCCGCATGGGCCTTTTGTTCGGCTAGCTTGCGCGACACTTTTCCAAACCCATCAAGAATCTGATATTCATTGAATGTAAGAAACTTGTTTACGCTCTCGGCAAAGCTTTCCATGGTAAAGGTGTTGCGGCGCTCGATGATGCCTTCGATGTAATCAAAAAACGCCGATACAGCGCGCTCCAGCTTTTTGATGTCATCTTCACTTAAATAATTTTTCGCGATCGTCGCATCCGATTTTAATACCCGACCTTCCGGTGCATTTTTATAGGTGCTCATGCCCATCAAGGGTTTACTGGCATCGGCCTTCAGCGAAATAATCTCGGCGGCAGTATGGCCGGTAATGGCATAGTGAAACTTGTCTTGCACATGGGCGTAAAACTGCTGAGTGGTGAGGGATTTAGAGTCGTAATCAATACTGCACTCAGCAAAAATATCGGTAATTTGTTGATAAATACGCCGTTCGCTGGCGCGTATAGAGCGCACCCGCTCCAGCAGCTCGCGAAAATAGTCTTTACCGAAGAATCGGCCATTTTTCAGGCGCTCATCATCCATGGCAAAGCCCTTGATGATGTACTCCTTGATGAGCTGAGTCGCCCAGATACGAAACTGAGTGGCTTGAGCTGAATTGACCCGATAGCCCACGGAAATCACTGCATCCAGGTTGTAGTACTTCACTTGGCTGGTCTGTGTTTTCCCAGCTATGGCGCCGTGTTCAGTGGTATGTTCCAAAATGGAACATACCACTTCCTCCTGTAGCTCATTGCTTTCAAAGATGTTTTTCAGATGTTTGGTGATCGCAGGGCGCTGAACGCCAAACAGCTCGGCCATGCGCTCCTGCGTCAGCCACAGGGTTTCGCCACTCAGCAGCACCTCGACTTTGACCTCGCCTGTGGGCGCGGTATAAAGCAGAAATTCGGTGGTTTGGTCTTGCAAGCTTAGATGCTTGGTCATAACGTTCCTTTCTATCTGTGACTACCTGGGGACTGATTGTCCCTAAGTGCCTGCCTGATATTACTTCCGCCTTCGCTCTAATAGCTTTCGGCCACTTTCCATTCTTAGGTATATTTATCGAGCACGATAAAACGGTTCGACTCGGCGATAAGCTGTGTGTCATCAACCATGCTTCTGTTCCTGCTGTAAAAAACCATAGTTGCTTAACAAATTATCCAGTAGCAACCTAACCATTTGCTTCTCTGGATTAGTTGGCTCTGCAACCTCTTCACTGGACAATGTACGATGACTGCTGAACTGAATAATACGGGTTAAGTATCCTTGTTTGTCGCCTGGGGCTGTATCCAGTAGATCCGTCCACTTGTCATAACCCAGAAAATTGGCCGTTTTTTCATAGAGATTACGCAATAATGTAAAGTGGTACTTCTGAATACTGTTCTCAGTAATGGCTTTCTCAAGTGTTTGTTTTAAATGTAGGTGGTAGGAGAAACTTTTGTTTGAGTCGCCTTGCTTTGCAGCCAATGCAAACGAACCGTCCTCAAAGCGCTCTAACAGATAACACGCCTTGCTATTGAGTTCGTTGTGCAAAACATTAAAAAACAGCGGACTATGCGTAGTGATAATAAACTTCAGCTGAGACTGACAGGATTTGATGAGCTCACCTAAGGTTACTGCCAGCTCAATCAAGTGATTCTCATCTAGTGAACTTACTGGGTCATCGATAAACACATATTCCAGTTGATCAAACTGCCTGGTCTCTCTCTGCTCTGGCTCCACGACGTTGAGGATACTAATAACTTGATCAATCAAGGTCTGAAAAATACTCCATATAAAGTTACTTTCTTCGCCCTTGGATATTTTTAAGTTGGGAGAGGCCGCATTATCACCGCGTGCAAGGGAGAAGGTCACCTCCGAAAATGCTTTAACCGTAACCTCTTTGTCGTCTTTATCCTTAGTTTTATATTCTTCATTAAACCGTGGCGTAAGCTTATCGTTCGCGTAGCGCTGGAAATTGGTAACGATATTCCGATCTTGCCCTTGCTCTTTAAGAATCCAGTCGGTAAATGAATTGGGCTGAATTTTGAGCTTTGGCTCTGCATCATTTTCCAAGTCGTTATCCCAATAGAACAGATCTTCTGTAAACGCGTTGTAATACAGAATTTTGCTGCGGGATAACTCAGACTCTTCTCCGTCATTGCTATTGGTGGTTTGGGTGGTTACTAATTCCTTAAAGGCACGCGACAAGCGCGTCTTGCCCATACCGTTAAAGGCATAAATCAACTGAACCTTTTTATCAGAAACTTTTAGTTGTTCTGCAATTTTACTCAGCGTTCCGGGTTGATCATCCACCGTGCCACCCTTACCAATATTCGGTTGTTTATCAACTGGCGACTTGTTTTCCATTTTTCTTGCTCGCTTACTAGACCGGCCTTTTTTCTTGCTCATTTTATGCCGACACCTCTGCATCTCGCTTCGGAAAACTCAGCAGCAAATCGCGGTAATACTCGTATTGCTTTTGGCGCAGTTCGATTTCGCGGGGCAAACCTTCGGTGATGGAGCTGGTTAGAGCGTCGAATTTGTCGAGGATGGCGACGATGCGAGCTTGCTCGGCAAGAGATGGAAATGGCATTTTTAACTGTTCAAATGTGGCTAGATTAATATTGCTCTGAGCACTGCTTTTTTCTCTTCCTTTTTCTTCCAGCTTGTTTTTAATTGATTGAAGGAGATATTCAACATAGCCAGAACTGGTTCTTTTAGGGTCAGCGACAAAACCGATGACGCTATCAGGGAAGCAAGCATCAAAGCCCAATATAGATGTTTCTGCGATGTTGGCCGCAATCGTTATGCACAGCGTTCCCATAGGCCATAACTTACTTTGCTTTAAGCCAAGCTCACTGTAGGTTTGACTGTATTGCATGATAACGTGCGACGCGGCTCTAATATCGCCTGTTTGTATAAATGGTATATCCCCACCATACAGTCTCGCGTCATTTCTTGGTCGATGCTTAGATTTTCCCCGCCCAAAATCAAGAGCCATTTCTGGCAACGTCTTCCACTCCACTTCCCCTTCTTCAAAACCCAACAACTGGTCGCGGTAGTGGTTGTATTGTTTTTTGCGCAGGTTAAGCTCGGCGGTCAGCTCGGCGGTGATGGCGGTAAATGCGTCCAAAATGCGGACGATTTCGGCTTGGATTTCTAGGGATTTTTTGGGGTTGTCTGGGCAGGGGATGGGGATCAGAAGCTTTTTAACTATCCCGGCATTGATATTAGTCTGAGAACCGGCTCCGAGTGATTTTATATATTCGTACTGGCTTGATAAAAAATGAAAAACATAGCGATAGTCAGCAATCTCAGCATCTAGCTCTATGTTCGCGCATGCTTGATTTGTGGTCATTGGAATTTTATTGATTCCAATTTTTCCGACTGTCGCTCCGTACATAGCAACAATAACGCAATTTGCGGTAATCCATTTTGCGCTTGAGTTTTTAACACCAGCTTCAGTAATTTTTACGCCAGTATCCCAGATCTCGCCAAAATCAACTTCCTGCGTACGTAGCCAAGGAATATCCCCATCATAAAATTCAGCAACGCCAGTTTTGGGTGTACCTCCAGAAGAAATCTTTATAGCAATTTCATCCAAAGCTTTCCACTCCACCTCGACCCCGTCCAGCAGCTTTTCCATAAAGCTTAAATTGCTCATGCTTCCTGCTCCTCACCTTCAATCTCAGCAACAATCGCATCAATTTCTTGGCGCAGCTGGTCAATCTTGGCGACGGTAGTTTTTAATTCCGCATTAAGCTCGGTTATATCCACTAGTTCGCGAGTATCTTTTGCTTCGACATAGCTACTCACCGACAGGTTGTATTCGTTAACGGCCACCTGTTCAAGGGGCACTGAAAGGGCAAAGTGCTCAACGTTCACTTTGCTATCAAACACCGCCATGATTTTTTCAATATGCGCATCGGTGAGAGTGTTGTTATTGGTTTCTTTTTTAAATAAACCGCTGGCGTCGATAAATTGGGTATCGGTGCTGGTTTTGTTTTTCGCCAGTACCAGAATATTTACCGCGATGGTGGTGCCAAAGAACAGGTTGGGGGCCAGCGAAATCACGGTTTCGACAAAGTTGTTGTCCACCAAATATTTGCGGATTTTCTGCTCGGCACCGCCTCGGTAAAAGATACCGGGAAAGCAGACGATCGCCGCGCGGCCCTTACTGGATAAATAGCTGAGTGCATGTAATACAAAGGCAAAGTCGGCTTTGGATTTTGGTGCGAGCACACCGGCGGGGGCAAAGCGGTCGTCGTTAATTAAGGTTGGGTCGTCACTGCCTATCCATTTCACCGAATAGGGCGGGTTGGAGACGATGGCGTCAAAGGGTTTGTCATCCAGAAAATGCGGGTCTGTTAGGGTGTTGCCCAGCTGCATATTGAACTTGTCGTAGTTGATGTTGTGCAAAAACATGTTCATACGCGCGAGGTTGTAGGTGGTGTGGTTAATCTCCTGGCCGAAGAAGCCTTCTTCAATAATGTGGGCGTCGAAATGTTTTTTGGCTTGCAGCAGCAGTGAGCCGGAACCGGCCGCCGGGTCGTAAATTTTATTGACGCTGCTTTGCTTATGCATGGCCAACTGGGCAATCAGCTTTGATACGTGCTGCGGAGTAAAAAATTCACCGCCGGATTTACCAGCGTTGGCAGCGTAGTTAGAGATTAAAAACTCGTAGGCATCGCCGAATAAGTCGATTTGCGCGGCATCGCTTTTTTCATAAAAATTATGGCCAAAATCTAGGCCTGCCACGCCTTTTAATACGGCGGCCAAGCGCAGGTTTTTGTCTTTAACGGTGTTGCCGAGGCGGTTGCTGGTGGTATCGAAATCGGCAAACAGGCCTTTGATGTCTTGCTCGGAGGGGTAGCCATTGGCAGAGCTTTCTATCGCGGAAAAAACGGCGGCTAGATCGGTGTTGAGGCTTTCGTTGTTGTTGGCGCTTTTGACCACATTGGCGAACAGCTGGCTGGGATAAATAAAGTAGCCTTTAGTTTTAATGGCGTCGTCTTTGATGTCGGGCGTTATTACGCTGTCGGGAAGCTCAGCGTAGGTAATGCTGTCGTCACCGGCTTCGATATAGAGGGCGAAGTTTTCGCTGATGAAGCGGTAAAACAAGGTGCCGAGTACGTATTGTTTAAAATCCCAGCCGTCGACTGAGCCGCGCACGTCGTTGGCAATGGCCCAGATTTGGCGTTGCAGGGCGGCGCGTTGTTGGGTGCTTGTCATGGTGTTTCCCGTTTTAATGCAATCAAATGGTGTAAAGATGTGTTTTGGTGGCCAACCGTTATGCCGGCCATATTGGTTATGCTTGCGTCAGCTCAAGTAGGTCGCCTACTCGGCATTCAAATAGCAGGCACAGCTTTTCAATGGCTTCCAGATCTACTTTTTGGGCCGTTTCTTTGTAGAGCAGCGTGATAGTGGCGCGGCTAAGGCCGGTTTCGCGGGCGACGTCGGCAACACGCATCTTGTGTTCGCCCATCATACGGGCGAGATGGCAGCGGATCATGGCTGTGTCTCTAATTGTGTCTGGTTGCTAGGTAACGCCAGAGCCTATCACGTATTATGGATCTACCTAACATTTTGTTAGTTAAAGTTGAATTATATCGTCCTTACTATTAAAGCCGCCCTGGACTTTTCAACATCACCCTCAGGGACGCGCCCTTTACCTATGCAGGTTCAACGCCGGGAAAATTTGAACTTGTGGGCTTGGAAGCCAGCGCTTAGGCGGGAGAAGGGATGCAGGACATTGCTCTAGCTGAACTGGGCCTGATTTGGCGCATACTTCTAAAAAGGTGCGCAGGTAGCTAGTGCAGCCTAATTTGACAGCGTTTATTGACTAGCTGCGGTTTTATTTTGAGTTCTCAGCAGGCATTGGCCTGGCTTTCTGACCGATTAAAAATCGACCAGAATGGCACCACAGGGCCGCTCTTATTTACCGAGGTATTCGGGTAGCATTGCTAAAGAAAGTATTTTGGAAAAGAGGCAACCTTGTCTAGCTTTAAAGATCAAGTGACTCGGTATTTGAAGTCGACCGAGTCAGCATTGAAAGGTAAGAGCGTATCTACCTATTGCTACCTTTTACCTAACCTCAATGATTTGCTGCCTGCGCTAGGCTTTCCTAGCATGGGCAAACTACTTAACTCGAAAACCAAAGAGTTAATTGACTACAGGACACTTGATAAACTCAGCTCCAGAAGCGCTAAACACCCAACGCCAAGCACCTGGCGTAAACTCATTGCACTGTACGAAAGAATCGGCGTCCCACTTGAAGCCGTTCGGATGCAGACCGAGTTTTTAATGGCCGACTACAGCAGTTGGGGCGGTCTATCTTGGATGACAGTTCAGTTTCATTTTAAAGAGGGATTGCCCTATACATGCTCGATAGCAAAAATGATGGCGCTGGAAGAGTCAGGCGCACTTAACGCAGCCCTTGCATCTGAGCTTGACCCTATAGATCGCGGCACCCTGTTTCTTTCATGCCCATCGGTAAAACCAGTAATTGGGCCCACCGCCATTACACTGCGCTTACGAAAAGAAAATGAACCCATTGCGGTACTGAGTGATGAATCAGGTGCAATCTATTTGCTAAATCTACTGCTCTATATAAGCGCCGCTGTAGATGCAGAGTTGTCGTGCGACAACCAGGAAATTCGAGCTCGTGGTGTATTTAGCTCTGTGATACGTCGAAGCACGGGCTCTACGCTAATTGATGGGTACTGGACTTGGTTGCGCCAATATACGGCCCATCTGCACGGCTGTGGGGATAACTGGCATGCTTTTGCAGAATTTTTAAGTTTAAAAATGAATAGGGACAGAGAGGATATACGCAATCAGATCAATTGCTATAAGTCGAATCGAGAACCTACGACCTGGAAGTCAATCAACAAGTATTTAGATCAAGTTTTCGGAAATACCGCGCTATTTGAAAAATGGCTTTTTCAGCGTGCCTATTGGCAAACGATACTAATCTCTAAGTTAATAGAAAAATCAACTTCCGACACTGATGAATTTCTTGAGATAGTCCGGCAGCGATATGAAAAATACTATGCTGAGCATGCCAAAACTTTGGAGTTTAAAAATTATTATGGCGCCTAGCTACTGCAAGGCGCCATTCAACTACCCTATATAATTTTCGTTGTTCGGGTTGTGGCAGTCCGCCCAATCATCCAAATCGAAATCATTGTTTGGATTATTGAGATCTGCATAGCGGTCACACTCTTCTTGATCCATATCTGACGCATCGAAGTCGTAAGGCATTTTAATACTCCTTGTAGAGATGTCTTATTACTACTTGGGCACTGCGTTTGCTCGTTTTTTACCCGATGGTTCTTTGGACTTACTCGGCCAATTACCACCATTGCCTGGCTGGGAAGAGACGGGTTTGCTTGATCCAGATTTTTGACTCATATCATCACCTTTGCTGTATTTGATTAGCCGAATGAGCTCGACTAGTTGGCATTTTCGTCAAGGTGAGTGCCGTACGGGAGGGGGAGAATTTTACAAAAAGGGTGTTGCTAGCTGTGATTCAAGTTAGGGCTCCAAAAAGCGTTTTGAAACCTACTAAAACCTACCGCCACCTACTTGCAGCGCCGCTTGACGTGCCCATAACCAAACTCATTAGGTTAAGCACATTTTTTGCGGTGACCCATGGGTGACCCAAGAAAAAAGGCCTAGCAGTTACTAACCTGCTAGGCCTTTAAATATGGTAGCTAGAGGCGGATTTGAACCGCCGACCCCAGCATTATGAGTGCTGTGCTCTAACCAACTGAGCTATCTAGCCATATCGCCCCAAGCCCGCTGAATTCAGCCGCTCAAAGAGGGCGCGAATTTTGGCAATTCACCCCGAAGCTGTCAAGCGCTAATTCGCCTTGTGCGCGCTTTTAATAGCGCTGCGGCCATGGAGCCTACAACGACGAGGGATGCGCCAATCCAACTAAGCAAATTCATTGGCTCCACCACAATTAAGGCCGGCCAGAGCCAGTTGGTCAGCTGCACCCCCAAGAGCGTAATCACGGGCACCAGGGTAATGGTGGCGCTAACCCTGCTCGCCTCCCAATGCTGTAGGGCATAGGCGAAGGTGCCATAGGCAACAATGGTGTTAAGCGCCGCAAAAATCAGGCAAATCCATTCAAACGAGCCTAGGCCCTGAAAGCTACCGAAGTTGGCTTTGGGAGCAAATACCACGGCGCCAACGACAAATATGAGCCAGAGAATCTCCATCGAGGTAAAGCTCTTATGCAACTGCTTCTGAATCACGCCGTACACGGCCCAAATCAACGCCGCAACGAAGACCAGCAACACACCGAAAGCGTAGCGCCCCTGGGCGCCAAGGAGTTCCTCCAAACGCAAGTTGAAGAACAGTAAAAGCCCTGTGACAAATAACAGTACGCCAAAAGCCTGACCGACGGAAAAGCGCTCGTTAAATAAAAAAAGGCTCAATAGCAACATGAGCATGGGCGCGACCTGAATCATCACCTGAGCCGCCGACGCGGTGGTGTAATCCAGCCCCATCAGGTACAACAGAAAGTTACCCAACAAACAGACCGTGGCCACAGCGAACCTTATGGCCATACTGCGAGCAGCCAACTTGCGCCAAGGGAAACCACCCTTAATTTGGATATAGGCGCCAATCAACAGAGCCGAAACAAAGAAGCGAAACCAGGTGATGGTGATCGCATCCATTGCGCCCAACACCCCTTTTAATGCGATAGGCAACAAACCCCACATGAGCGCCGTGCTCAATGCCAAAAATAAGCCCAATCGCCAGCGACCTGTTATTTGATCCAATGAAAATCTCCGTTATGATCGGCGGGTACCCGTACAAAGCACGGCTGAATGAGACCTTTTGCCTCGCTTGTGCGGCAACAAGGGTATAAAGACGGAACGAGAGTCCAACACCGCAGCTTTATAACGTATCTTTTTACGCGCAAAGGAACACAAACGGTAAATTAAGTACTAAATTAGTGACCAACAAGTCTCATAAGGTCATTGAACATTTAGGAAAATCCTTTATGTTAGGCCGACGGTACAAGAATAGTACCGATGACGACGCTTAAAATAACATTAATTAGAGAGCCGATTATGATTTCTCCGAAGAGCACACTTCGCCGCTACGCCCCCAGCAGTTTATCGCTGGCGATAGCCACAGCACTTTCTACTTTAGCATTACCTACGCTGGCGCAGGACTTTGCGCTGGAAGAGATCACCGTAACCGCACAAAAGCGCGCCGAATCGGTAGACGACGTACCGATCACCATTAATGCCTTCGCGGCAGACGGCATCCGCGAGCTGGGCGCTCAAAACGTTAACGACCTAGGTACCTTTATCCCCGGCGTAGAGACCAACGTTGGCGATACCAGCCAGGCGAGCTTCACCATCCGCGGCATCTCTACCAATGACTTCGGTTCAGGTTCAGACCCAGCCGTAGCGGTTTATGTGGATGGCGTTTACACCGGTCACGGCGGTAGCGCTCTGGTTAACTTTAACGACATAGATCGCGTTGAAGTATTGAAAGGCCCGCAGGGTACCCTGTTTGGCCGCAACGCCGCCGCTGGCGCCATCAGCATTACCACGACAGCACCGTCACAAGAAACCGAAGGTTATGTTGACGTGCAGATGGGTAACTACAACAAGCAAAAAATCGCGCTTGGCTTCAACGCCGGCCTAACCGATACCGTCGCGCTGCGCGTTAGCGGTTACACCAATACCCGCGATGGTTTTATCACTAACGCCTCCACCAACGGCATCGCACCCGACAATCTTTGGATTGAAGACGATCAGGGCGTGGTGGGTGCACTCCTGTGGCAAGCCGGCGACAACACCGACGTGACCTTGCGCGCTGATTACAACAAAGAAGACACAGACGGCCCCATCGGTTCCAGCTTTACCTTGGCGCCTGACAACTTATACGACAACTACACCACCGATAACGCCGGTTACAACGACCGCACTATTCGCGGCACCAGCTTAACCATCAGCCACGATTTCGATAACTACACCTTCACCTCTATCACCGCCAAGCGCGGTTACGAGTTCCACCAGAACGAAGAGGAAGACGGCACAGACAATCCACGCTTCTTTTTAACCACCGACACCATCGAAAAACAAGATCAGGTCAGCCAAGAATTCCGCCTGAACTATGCGGATGAAAAGCTCAAGTGGTTTGTGGGTGCGAGCTACTTTAAAGATGAGATTGATCAAACCTACTTAGTTGATGCCACCACATTAACACTCGACACATTCTTCCTAGTTGACACATGTAAAAAGGGCCTTGAGGCGTCGACACCAATTTGTCAAGATAACTATCCGAACCCTGCTGATTTCGTTAACACCTACACCCCCAGAAGAGCTGGGATGGACGGATTTATTCGGAATAACATTGCTCCTTTATTCGGAGGTGCACTAACCGAGATTGACATCACTAACGCCGTAGACGCGAATATGGGTCCAAATGATGATGGTTTGCCTTGGCAGGAAGCCATGCACAATAAACGTGAACTAACAAGTTACGCCTTATATGGTGATATGACCTATTCATTCACTGATAAATGGGATGTCACTTTAGGTTTACGCTGGAGCCAAGACAGTAAAGACTTTGAAATTCAATCAAACTATACCAATTATATCCTCATCCCAACACTTGCAGGTGGCGTCCCAACCGATATGATTCCGGGAGCACCAACAGCGATACCTTTTGGCCTGATTTTCGCTGATCAAATTGGAGATCCTGAAGGATCAACCAACCCAGAAAAGAAGGATGACACTTGGAGCTCTGTTGACCCACGCCTAGTCGTCAACTATATCGCCTCTGACGACACTATGTTCTTCGGCTCTATCGCCAAGGGCTACAAGGCCGGTGGTTTTAACAGCCTAGGTGATGATCCAGCGTTTGACCCGGAAGACGTACTCAACTTTGAGCTCGGTATGAAGTCGAAGATGATGGATGGCCGTATGCGCCTCAACTCATCGGTCTATGCCTTTACTTACGACAACCTCCAGATTTTAAAGCTATCTGGTCCTGAGGGCGTCATCCCAACCTACAACGTAAAAAATGCTGACGCAGAGGGCATGGGTTTTGAATTTGATTGGCAGTTCCTAGCCACAGAAAATTTAATGCTGGGCGCTAACTATGGCTATGTGAAAACAGAGTACACCAGTTATAACCAGTTCCCCGGCGATGAACCAGATTTCACTTTAGTTGGTGAGCCTCTGTCGTCAATGCCAGAGCACAAGTTTAACGCCATGGCGGAATATACCCTGCACTTCGCCGGCGACTTAGCCTTGCGTTTGCGCGGTGATTACAACTATACCGGCGAACGCGTTAACAACACCGGCGCAGATCAAGGTTACACCATCGATGCCTTCAACATTCTCAACGCCCGCGCAACCTTAGAAAATGACGGCGGCGATTGGTCTGTTGCGCTGTACGCCAACAACCTCACCGACGAAGAATATCTGTGGGATATCGGCGGTACCGGTGATGGCTTAGGCTCACCTGTTGCAACCCGCGGCATGCCACGTATGTACGGCATCCAAGGGCGCTATAACTTCTAATGTAGCAATGCTTAAGAACAACGTTTAACTAACCGTTTTTAGGCAACAACGTTCGAAGATGTGCAAAACAAACAAGGGGCTTCGAGCCCCTTGTTTGTTCTTATAATAAAAAATGACGCAATAGCTAGCACACAAGCAGACGTCACACTATTGAGAGGTAGCGTCATGGCGCAACTCATTACTGTTTTAGCAGCCCCTTTTTATCTCATCCTTATCGCCCTTGAGCTTTGGGTTGATAAAAAGCGCGGCACCCAGTTCTATCGCCTTAACGATGCCATCGCCAGCATGTCGCTCGGTGTTATCTCGCGCACCCATCGGCTCATTTTATTTGCCTTAGGCGCCTATCTAATGGCGGAATGGCTACCCAAGTCAGAGCTTATTCCCTGGCAAGACTACCCAGTGTTAACCTGGCTAGTGGCGTTCATCGGCTACGATCTCATCTACTATTGGAATCATCGCCTGAACCATGAAATTAACTGCCTTTGGGCCGGCCATGTGGTGCACCATCAAAGCGAAGACTACAACCTAAGCACCGCGCTGCGCCAAACCAGCGGTGGCTTTTTCGATTGGATATTTGCCATCCCCCTGTACCTCATAGGCATTCCGGCCGACATCATTGTCGCCAGCGCCGGCTTCAACTTGCTCTATCAATTTTGGGTGCACACCCAACATATCGACAAATGTGGCTGGATGGAAAAGTGGTTTGTCACGCCGTCGCACCACCGCGTGCACCACGCGCAGAATCCACTCTACTGGGATAGAAACTACGGCGGTGTTTTTATTATCTGGGATAAAATGTTTGGCAGTTTTCAAGCAGAGCGAAAAGATACCCCTATCATCTACGGCGTCAGCCGCGCACTACACACCATGAACCCGCTGCGGGCTAACCTTCAGGTGTGGTGGTACTTGTTGCGAGATGCCATCTATTGCAACAGTGTCTGGGACAAAATTCGCATTTGGTTTATGCCAACCGGTTGGCGGCCTGTTGATATGGAATCAAAACTACCGTTCGCGAAGCCAGATCTCGACAACTTTACGAAATATAACCCCCCCGTCGATAAGGTCATGCAAGCCTACGCGATGTTCCAATTCAGTGCAGGGCTCATCACCGGCTTTTACTTTATTTTTCACTTCGCCGATTTGGCGATAGGTTTAAAGTTGCTGGGCTGGCTTTTTGTGACCTTGCCACTGATCAGCACCGGCCATTTGCTAGACCAGGGCTCACTACGCTGGGAGCTATTGCGCTATTCATTAACGGTGATAGGCTTCGCACTCTGCTGGCAACTGTTGTCCTTAACGACCACGCTCATCTTCGGCAGTTATCTGGCGCTAAATTTACCCTTACTTATGTTATTGTTGAAAAACCGCGCCACCAAAATTGCCTAATAATAATTGAACACAAGGACGACCGATGCTTAACGTTACACGCTTAACCCTTGCCCTATTACTAATCTCCAGTCTAACCAGCATCAGCTTCGCGCAGACTACCGAAACCGCCGCGCCTGAAACACCAAGCAGCGAAACAATAAATGCTGAAACAACAGATACGGAATTATCCAGCGAAGAACAGGCCTACCAACAATGGGCGGTCGATTTTCTAGACTCGCTTAACCCCCAAACCGGCACCATTGCACTACCCGGTGGCATTGCCAATTTAGAAGTGCCCGAAGGCTTCTATTATTTGTCGCCAGAAGACGCCAAGCGGGTGCTGGAGGAAGCTTGGGGCAATCCCGAGAGCGAACTTGGTTGGGGCATGCTATTTCCCGCAGGATACACACCTATTGATGGCGCAGCCTGGGGCGTAACAATCGACTACGAAGCCGAAGGTCATGTGGCCGATGAGGATGCCGCAGAGATTGATTACGACGAATTGCTCGAAGACATGCAGGCCGATACCAAGAGCGAATCTACGTTTAGGGTTGACGCTGGCTTCGACGCCATCTCGCTTATCGGTTGGGCAGCACAACCTTACTACGATGCCGAAACCCATAAACTCTATTGGGCGAAGGAGTTAAAGTTCGGCGACGCGGAGGAAAACACGCTGAACTACAACGTTAGAATTCTAGGCCGCGAAGGCGTTCTGGTTCTAAACTTTATCGCATCCATGCCGCAATTGGCGGAAATTGAAGCCGCGCGCAACGACGTATTAGCCATGGCCAGCTTTACCGACGGCAATCGCTACACCCAGTTCGACCCCGCTATAGACCAAGTTGCGGCCTATGGCATTGGCGGCCTCATCGCGGGCAAGGTATTGGCCAAGACAGGCTTAATTGCCGTGGCTTTGGTTTTCCTCAAGAAGTTCTGGTTCCTATTATTTTTACCGCTCATTTGGCTGAAAAATGTAATCTTCAAAAAGAAAGACGCGCAACAAACCAGATCGTAAAAGCCGTCGTTAATACAAATAATGCAACATAAAAAAGCCCCGCATTGCGGGGCTTTTTTATGCTTGTAGCTTGCGGCTTGCGGCTTGCGGCTTGCGGCTTGCGGCTTGCGGCTAATTAAACATTAAACAAAAAATGCAACACATCACCATCTTTAACCACATATTCCTTACCTTCCTTGCGCGACTTACCCGCATTTTTCGCGCCC
Source organism: Simiduia curdlanivorans (assembly GCF_030409605.1). NCBI lineage: Bacteria > Pseudomonadati > Pseudomonadota > Gammaproteobacteria > Cellvibrionales > Cellvibrionaceae > Simiduia > Simiduia curdlanivorans. The sequence goes on along the minus strand of NZ_JAUFQG010000004.1, from coordinate 1,369,911 downwards.
TGCTCGCCCTTGTATTCAACAAAGTCGTCATAGGCTATGGTCTCGGCGCGGATGAAACCTTTTTCAAAATCCGTGTGGATAACACCTGCCGCTTGCGGTGCCGTTGCGCCAATTTTAATGGTCCAGGCGCGCACTTCTTTCACTCCGGCAGTGAAGTAAGTCTGCAATCCTAAGAGCTGGTAGCCAGCGCGAATAACGCGGTTTAAACCAGGCTCTTCCATACCCATTTCAGCCAGAAACTCAGCCTTATCTTCGCCATCTAACTCGGCGATATCGGCCTCTAGCTTGTTGCAAATTGGCACAACCACAGACTTTTCTTCGGCTGCGATTTTAGTCACCACGTCTAAATGTGGGTTATTTTCGAACCCGTCTTCACCCACATTGGCGATATACATGGTGGGCTTAAGCGTTAACAAATTAATTTCTTTCAACAACAGCAACTCGTCTTTATCCAAGCCAAAAGAGCGCAAGGGCTTGGCTTCATTTAAATGCGGCTGAATTTTTTCCAATACGGCCTTCATGGCCATGGCGTGTTTGTCTTGACCTTTTGCGGCCTTGGCATAACGATTTAGCGCCTTATCAACGGCTTCCAAATCAGCCAGCGCCAACTCGGTGTTGATCACTTCGATGTCGGCCGCAGGGTTTACACCGTTAGCCACGTGAATAACGTTGTCGTCGTCAAAGCAGCGCACCACGTGAGCAATGGCATCGGTTTCGCGAATATTGGCGAGAAACTTATTCCCTAGGCCTTCACCTTTTGACGCGCCCGCGACGATACCGGCGATATCGATAAACTCCATGGTGGTGGCTACCACGCGCTCGGGCTTAACTATTTCGGCCAGCTTATCTTGGCGCGGATCGGGCACGGCCACTACGCCAGCATTGGGCTCGATGGTGCAGAACGGAAAGTTTTCTGCACCTATACCCGCATTGGTCAGTGCATTAAACAAGGTGGACTTGCCCACGTTTGGCAAACCTACAATTCCACAATTAAAGCCCATAACTATTTCCTCGAAATCACTTATTTCTTGGTGTGCAATTCGCGCATCGCCGCCTCTATGTCGCCAGCCACGGTGGGCTTTATTTGGCGCAAGGCATCGGCAATGGCATCGTCGATAAGTTGTTGTTCCGCTAACGGTGCACGCTTTAGCACGTAGCCTGAGACCTGACTGGCATGGCCTGGATGGCCAATACCTATTCGCAAGCGCATAAAATTCTTGTTGTTGGCGAGCGAGCTAATCATATCGCGCAAGCCATTGTGACCACCGTGACCGCCGCCCACTTTTAAGCGCGCAATGCCCGGAGCTAAATCTAATTCATCGTGTGCGACTAAAATCGCTTCCGGCTCAATTTTAAAAAATGTCGCCAGCGCGGCCACAGACTGACCACTGCGGTTCATAAAGGTGGTGGGAATGAGTAAACGCACATCTTGGCTGCCAATAATTATTCTGGCGGTTAAACCAAAGACTTTATTGTCGGGCACTAATTGCGCGTTGAATTGACGCGCTAGCTCAAAAACGAAATCGGCCCCTGCATTATGTCGCGTCCGATCGTACTCTTGGCCGGGATTTCCCAGGCCAACAATGAGTTTAATTGGATCGCTCATAATACAGGGGCCATATTCAGGCAGAGAGCCAGACAAGCCGTCAGGCAGCTAGCAAATTACTCTGCGCTAGCTTCGCCTTCAGCTTCGTCAGTGCTGGTGTCATCAGCCGCCATACCGCGTGGCTTGATGATACTAACAACGGGCTGGTCGTGCTCTGCGCCGTGTGACAATTCAATAGACTCAACGCCTTTTGGCAATTTCAGATCAGAGATGTGCAAGCTTTCGCCCAAGCCAAGGTTGGCCACATCAACTTCAATGAACTCCGGCAGATCTTTTGGCAATACGTTGATTTCCAAGTCTGTCATCAAGTGAGAAACGATACCGCCGCCTTGCTTAACGCCCTTCGCCGTTGCTTCGTTAACGAAGTGCAAAGGAACGCGTACGTGCATCTTCTGACCGCGAACAACGCGCTGGAAATCAGCGTGCAGAATTTGCGGCTTAGATGGGTGACGCTGCAGATCCTTCAGGATAACGTCTTCGGCTTTACCGTCGATCACCAAAGAGATGATGTGCGAGTAAAAAGCTTCGTTCTCCAAAGACTTTACTAGGTCTTTGTGGACGAGCTGAACGTTAGCTGGGGCAGTTTTACCACCGTAAACGATACCTGGAACCTTGCCAGCGAGACGACGAAGGCGGCGGCTCGCACCTTTCCCTTCAAGGTCACGCTTTTCAGCGATAATTGTAAATGCATCAGACATTGTAGTGTCCTCAATAATCCATCAGAACCTGCGACCGGTTTTGACAGGGGTTTAAAAAGCCGATGATTCGGCGCTTAACACGGTGCCCGCCGCTTACATGCGGAACATGGCACTCAGTGATTCTTCATTGCTTAAGCGGCGCACCGCCTCAGCTAACATTCTCGATAGGGTCAATTGGCGAATGCGGCTGCACTGGCTGGCCGCTTCGCTCAGGGGAATCGAATCGGTAACCACCAATTCATCCAAAACTGAACCGTCTAAATTTGCGATAGCCTTGCCGGAGAGTACGGCGTGGGTACAGTAGGCCACCACTTTCTTGGCGCCGCGCGCTTTCAACGCCGCGGCTGCACTACACAAGGTGCCGGCCGTGTCGACCATGTCATCGATTAACAAACAGGTGCGGCCATCGACGTCGCCAATCAGATTCATCACTTCGGCCATATTGGCTTTCGGGCGACGCTTGTCGATGATGGCGAGTTCGATATCTAATTGCTTGGCTACCGCGCGAGCGCGCACCACACCGCCAATATCGGGCGATACCACAACTAAATCTTCAAATTTTTGCTGCTCGATATCTTCAATTAATACCGACGAGCCGTAGACGTTATCAACCGGCACATCGAAGAAGCCTTGAATCTGCTCGGCGTGTAGGTCAACGGTCAACACCCGATCGACACCCACCGCAACCATCATATCGGCCACAACTTTTGCCGTAATAGGTACGCGAGCTGAACGCACCCGACGATCTTGACGAGCGTAACCGAAATAGGGAACCACGGCGGTGATGCGACCAGCGGAGGCGCGACGCAAGGCGTCGACCATGACGATCAACTCCATTAAGTTGTCGTTGGTGGGCGCACAAGTAGATTGCACAACAAAAACATCGCAGCCGCGCACGTTTTCGTTCAGCTCTACGGAAATTTCGCCATCGGAGAATTTATTAACACTGGCATCGCCTAAAGGCAGCCCCAATTGATCAACGATTTTTTGCGCCAACGCAGGATTTGCGTTGCCGGTAAAGACCATGAAATTGTTCACGAGGGAGTTACCTTTGCTGCCAGTTAGCTGTCTGTGTCAGATTCTTTTGATCAACTCAAAGTCACTGATGATAGAAGTAAGATGTTTGCGCATGCCTGCGCACGAACACCTTAATACCTGAATATGGCTGGGGCAGAAGGATTCGAACCTTCGCATGACGGGATCAAAACCCGCTGCCTTACCGCTTGGCTATGCCCCAGTAACGTCAACTTCCTGTAACAGATTATGTAAGGGTGATGCGTTTACAGCTTGCGCTACAAACCCTTGCCAACGCTTCGGCAGAATACACAAAACGGCTTGTGCTGCTTCTGCACTGGCGAAGGCGCAATACACACTGGCACCTGTTCCAGTCATCTGAGCTGCACCAAATTGATTAAGCCAATCAATGACTTGGCGCACTTGAGGGTAGAGCGTTGCAACCAACGCTTGGCAGTCATTCTGCCCACCCTGCTCAAGAAAGGCCGCTACTGTAATGTCGGCTGTGTCTCTTGTCAAATCTTTGTTTGAAAATATTGCGGCGGTAGAGACGTGGCAATTTGGCGTGACCACCAGATACCAAAGGCCCGGCATCTGCACTGGCGTCAAGCGCTCGCCGATACCTTCAGCCCATGCCGTTTGGCCCATGATAAACACCGGCACATCGGCACCCAGCTGCAGCCCAACCTCGGCCAAATGGGGCAAACTCAAGCCGGTCGACCAAAGATAATTTAACGCCACCAAGGTGGTCGCCGCGTTCGAGGAGCCACCGCCCAAGCCGCCCCCTAGGGGAATGCGCTTGTCGATGCTAATGGTCGCCCCCTTAGTGCAGCCCGTTGCTTGCTGTAGGGCTCTAGCAGCCTTAACCACGAGGTTGTCGGCCTCGGCCACATCGCGCATGGGTTGCGCCAACGCCACGCGCCCATCGTCAGCGGGGTGGAACTCTAGGAAATCGCCGTAATTGAGCAATTGAAACAAGGTTTGCAGATTATGGTAGCCATCCGGACGGCGGCCGGTGATGTGTAAACACAGGTTTAATTTGGCTGGCGCGGGCCAGCGCAAGGTTGTCATTTGATCTGGCATAACTACTGACTTGCCCCTAGCGTATTTGCCTCTAATTGCCACTGATTAATTACTAAGATTAAGCGCACCCCGAGCGCGGCCGACTCGGCTTTGATTTTGCCCGGCAGCGCCTGCTCGCCCACCCAATGGTACTGACTGTACTGCAGGCTCCAACCGGCCTGTTGCTGGCTGAGCAACAGGCCTTGCTCGTCGCGCTCTAATTGGCGCTCATCGGCGCTCGCCGGTGCGGGCAAGGCGCGCAGCCAATATTTCAACTGCTGCACCGGCAGCTGCCAGCCAAAACGCTGGAACACCAAGCTTTCCGCATCATCTGACTGGTAGCGCTCGCCATCCTGCTCGAGCACTGCGCCCCTTTCCGTGCCCGACATTTTGGCGCTACCCTGCCCCAAGGGGCCCTGTAGGCCTATCACATAATCTTGCTGCTGCTGATGCCAGGTAATGTAGACAGACGCACTTTCGCCAGGTGCCTTAACACCCAGCTTGCCGTTGAAGGACCAGCGCTCAATGTTCATTAATTGTTGCTCGCGCCGATCGAGCTCGGCGTCGGCGGGCACGGGCATATGCTTGCCGGCGCAGGCCTGAAGCAACAAAGCGAAGGCACACACAAAGGCCAAACGACGCCACGAACACAACCACCGGTTTACTTCATTCATCTATTCGGGCGCGCCTAAGCGCTTCATCACCTTGGGAATCAATTCGCTGCTAGGGTTTAGCTCAACGCCCTCGCGCCACACCTTTAACGCCGCCGCTCTATCGCCGGTTACCCAAAGCACTTCACCGAGATGGGCGGCGATTTCTGGGTCTGGGAAAAGGCTAAAAGCCTCCTGCAGGCGCAACAAGGCCTCGGTGTAGTTGCCCATGCGATAGCTAACCCAGCCCAAACTATCGATAATGGCTGCATCATCGGGCTTTAGGCTGTGAGCCTGGACGATCAGCTCGTAGGCCTCATCATAGCGCTCAGTGCGATCGGCTAGGGTGTAACCAAGGGCGTTGAGCGCCATGGCATTGTTGGGCTCGTAGCGAATGACTTTGCGAAAATCCAGCTCAGCCAAATCGAGCATATTGCGCCGCTCATTGATCATGGCCCGGCTGAAAAGCAGCCGCGTGCTGTCGGGCACCTCGGCCAAGCCTTGGGATAGAATCTGCTCGGCGGCATCTAGGTGATCGTATTTGCCATACACCTCAGCCTCTAGCGCAAATAAGCGCTCAACCTGCTGAGGTACGGTTTTACGCACCGCCTGCATCCTCGCATTAGCTGGTTTCAATTCACCCGCGGCCACCAATATTTCCAAGGTCTGCACCAACGCCGGCATGAAATCCGGCCCTAGCTCGACTTTTAAATAGTTGTTTAACGCGTCATTAAAATCGCCCTGCTGCTGGGCAATGCGCGCCAAATAATAGTAGGCCGTCGAGCGGCGCGACTCTATGTCTGTTAGCTGCTCAAACAGCGGCTGCGCCTGCTCAAAGTTTTTTTGCTCAAAGCGAATCAACGCCAGTGACAACAGCAGGTCGGCATCGTGCGGGTTATCTTGCACCAGCACCTCAAACTGATCGGCGGCCTTTACCATATCGGTACCCGCTAGCATGCGCGCGTACTGCAACCGGATGCGGTTGTCGTCTGGGTTGGTATCCACCAATGCCGCCATCTGCCGGATAGCGCCCACCTGATCGCCCTGCTGAAAGCGGATGCGCGCTTGCAGCGCCTGTGCTTGGAAGTGCTCGGGGTCTAGCTTTACCGCTTTTTTAACCGCGCCGGTCGCCTCATCCATCAAACCTTGCTGCTGATAAGCAAGCGCCAGCGCCATCCACAACTCCACTGCTTCGGGATATTGTGGCTTAAGCGCCTCGAGGCCTTCAATCAACTGCTCGCGCTCGATATCCGTACCTTTGCTGGCGTAGGCGGCCACTGTCTGCAGCAGCATGGGGTTGCCCTGCGCCGCCAAGTAGTCTGCATGAGTAAAGGCTTCAGACAAGCGCCCAGCCTCCGATAACTCCGACGCTGCAAGCACGCGAGCCTCATTATTTGTCGGCTCAACCTCAACCCACAGCACGGACATTTCCAGCGCCGCCGAGCGGTTCTCGAGGAAGCGTGCAATCCGCGTGGCTCGCGCAATAACGCCCGGGTCTCGGGTCTTATGGGCCTGCTGTACATAGTTACCCAAAGCAATGTCGAAGCGCTCGCGGCTGCCCGCCATCTCGGCCACCAAGAGTGCGTAGAAGGTATCCGGCTCGAAGGCGCGCTCGATAGGCGCTACCGCTTCGGGCTCGACCAGCTCGGCACTTAGCTCAACCGATTCCTGCTCAGCATCAACCGCGGCGGGCGGGCCGTCAAAGCTAGCGCAGCCAGCTAGTGCAGCAAAAAGTATGGCAACAATGAATAAGCGTGTGTTAAACGTCATAAATCTCCGTTCCAGGGCGCAAGTGGGCGCCACGGCTAAAACCGATAATGAGCCAATAGCAGCAGATTACCACGCTCCGGCGAGCAGGTAATAGCCCGCCCTTTTAATTCAAACCGACGGCAAATAACCTTCGCACTTGTCAGCAGCCTCCGCAAACAGGACAATTGGCGGTCTTTTTACCTAAATAGTTAATTCTGTAACCCCATGACCTTCCAGGCCTTAGGCATCAATCACCACACGGCACCTCTAGCACTGCGCGAGCGGGTGGCCTTTGCGCCGGAAAAGGTGGCCTCTGCCCTGCAGGAAGCCAAGTCGCAACTCGGGTTAAAAGAGCTCGCCATACTATCGACCTGCAACCGAACAGAATTGTATTTTCACGGCGAGATTGAGACCTTTAAAGTACTGCAATGGTTCAGTGAGCACCACCATATTAATGTGGATGAACTATCGCCCTACCATTACTTGCACGCCGGGGATGGCGCCATCAATCACATGATGCAAGTCGCCTGCGGCCTCAACTCGTTAATTTTAGGTGAACCACAAATATTGGGGCAGATGAAATCCGCCTATGCCGTGGCGTGCGAAGCCGGCACTGTGGCAAGCCAGTTACACATCGCCTTTCAACACGTCTTTAGTATCGCGAAAAAAGTCCGCACCGATACCGCCATTGGCGAAAATCCCGTCTCGGTGGCCTATGCTGCGGTCAGCTTAGCGCAACAAATTTTCGCCGATCTGGCCGAACAATCGGCGCTGCTTATCGGTGCGGGTGAGATGATCGAACTGGTAGCGCGGCATTTAACCGAGCAAGGGGTAAAGAAAATCACCGTCGCCAACAGAACCCTTTCGCGCGCAGCCGATTTAGCCGAGCGCTTTGGCGCCAAACCTATTTTGCTCTCAGACATACCAGCGGAACTGCACAAAGCGGACATCGTCATCTCCTCCACGGCCAGCCAGCTACCTATATTGGGCAAAGGCTCGGTGGAAGACGCATTGCGAAAGCGTAAACACAAGCCCATGTTCATGGTGGATATCGCGGTACCGAGAGATATCGAACCACAAGTTGCCGAGCTCGACGATGTGTTTTTATTTAGCGTTGACGACCTGACAGAAGTGATAGACGTCAATCGAAAATCGCGCGAAGACGCCGCCATGGCGGCGAGAGAAATTATCAACCAAGGCGTACTGAATTTCAGTCGCCAACAAAACGCCCAAGGTGCGAATTTCACTATCAAAGCGCTGCGAGAACAAACCGAAATAAAAAAACATGCCGAATTAAAAAAGGCCTTAAATGCCCTGCAAGGCGGGGCAAACCCAGAGCAGGTTTTGACCCAGCTAGCCAATGGCTTAACCAATAAATTTTTACATCAACCAACCACAGCCTTACGCGAAGCAAGTGCCGACGGTCGCGACGATATTTTAGTGATGGCTAATCATTTGTTTGCCTTAGACGCAAACAAACCGGAGTAAGTAGATTTCAATGAAAGACTCTATTCGTTTTAAGCTCGAATCACTCGACGAGCGCTATGAAGAAGTTTCAGCCCTGCTGTCTGATGCGGACATTATTTCGGATCAGAATAAGTTTCGCGAATTATCCAAAGAATACGCCGAGCTTGAACCTGTGGTGCAGTGTTTTCGCCGCTACCTAAGTCTCGAGCAAGACATCGAAGAAGCCAAAGAGCTGTTAAAAGACCCAGACCCAGAAATGCGCGAGATGGCGCAGATGTCTTGGGATGAGGCGCGGGAAAAAGAAGAGCCCTTAACCGCTGAACTGCAACTATTACTGCTGCCAAAAGATCCCAACGACCACAAGAACATTTTCTTGGAAATTCGCGCCGGCACCGGCGGCGACGAGGCCGCGATATTCTCCGGCGATCTGTTTCGCATGTACAGCAAATACGCGGAAACCCGTGGCTGGCGCATCGAAATCATCAGCGAAAACCACGGCGAGCACGGCGGCTACAAAGAAATTATTACCCGCGTTGTGGGCCAGGGTGTGTACTCGCAAATGAAATTCGAATCGGGCGCGCACCGGGTTCAACGGGTGCCGGAAACGGAGTCTCAAGGCCGCATTCACACCTCCGCCTGCACCGTCGCGGTAATGCCTGAAGCCGATGAAATGGAAGAAGTAAATATTAACAAGGCGGACATTCGGGTCGACACCTTTCGCTCCTCCGGCGCCGGCGGCCAGCACGTTAATAAAACCGACTCAGCTATTCGTATCGTTCATATTCCAACGGGTATCGTGGTGGAGTGCCAAGACGAGCGCTCACAACATAAAAACCGCGCCCGCGCCATGTCGCTGTTAGCAGCAAAACTAAACTCGGCCCAGGAAGATAAGGCCGCGCAGGAAATGGCCGATGAACGCCGCTCACTCGTAGGCACTGGCGACAGATCTGAGCGCATTCGCACCTACAATTACCCGCAGGGGCGAGTCACCGACCACCGCATCAATTTAACCCTGTATAAATTAAATGAAGTTATGGAAGGTAAGCTGGACGAAGTGATTCAGCCGCTGGTGCACGAATACCAGGCCGATCAGCTGGCGGCGCTTGCCGGCGACAGTTAATGCCGACAATTAAAGCTGCACTTTCTCAGGCATCCGCTATCGCCAGCGATAGCGCGCGGCTCGATGCCGAACTGCTGCTTTGTCACGCCCTGGGCAAACCGCGCACCTATTTGTACACCTGGCCGGAAGCACAACTTTCCGACCAGCAGGCGTCAAATTTCAACGAACTTCTCAGCCGACGCAAATTCGGCGAGCCCATTGCACACATTCTTGGCTATCGTGAATTTTGGTCGCTACCGCTGAAAGTGAATGCCTCCACACTCATCCCTAGGCCCGCGACTGAAGCGCTGATCGAATGGGTGCTAACGCAGCCTTTTCCATCAGACTGCGAGCTGCTCGATCTCGGTACTGGCACGGGTGCAATAGCCCTGGCACTTGGCTCCGAAAAACCACAATGGCAAATTACCGGATTGGATTTATCCACCGACGCCGTTGCGCTGGCTCAGGAAAATGCTCAATCACTGCAGATAGCCAACTGTCAATTCGCGACCAGCGATTGGTTTAGTGCGATTCAAGATCAGCACTACGACCTTATTATTTCCAACCCGCCCTATATCGACGCACAAGATCCACACCTACAGCAAGGCGACGTCCGCTTTGAGCCGCTATCGGCACTTGTGGCCGAGGAAAATGGCTTAGCTGACCTGCGACGCATCATTAATAACGCGATAAACTACTTAAAAGTCGATGCCACACTGGTTCTAGAACACGGCTACCAGCAAGCAAACGAGGTGCGCCATATGCTGCTGGCAGCGGGATTTTCACAGGTAAGCAGCGGCATAGACCTAGACGGACATGAACGCTTTTCTTTCGGCCGCTGGCGAGAATCCCAACATGAAAGATGATCAACTGCTGCGCTATAGCCGGCATATTTTGTTAGATGATATCGATGTTACAGGCCAACAGGCGCTATTAGATGCGACAGTTCTGGTCATCGGTGTGGGAGGGCTTGGCAGCCCAGTTGCGCTCTATCTCGCCGCCAGCGGCGTGGGGCATTTGATCCTGTGCGATGACGATAAGGTTGAGCTGAGCAACTTGCAGCGGCAAGTCATCCACACCACCTCGCGCATCGGCCAACAGAAAGCCACCTCGGCCGAAACCAGCCTTAAAGACTTAAACCCCGATTGCAGGCTTACGTTGATGCACTCGCGGTTAGCTGGTGAGCAACTCGACCAAGCAGTGCAAGCTGCGGATGTCGTGGTGGATTGCAGCGATAATTTTGACACCCGCTTTGCGCTCAACCAAGCCTGCAAGACATTTCGCAAGCCACTGGTTTCGGGCGCCGCCATTCAGTGGGAGGGGCAGGTCAGCGTGTTTGACCATAGGGACGCATCCAGCGCTTGTTACCGCTGCCTCTACGGCCCCGGTGCCAATAATTTATCTTGCTCCGAGTCTGGCGTAGTCGCGCCGCTGGTGGGTATTATTGGTACGGTGCAAGCGCTGGAGGCAGTGAAATTTATTACCTCGGCGGGCGCCAGCCTCACCAATCGCCTGCTTTTGCTAGACGGCAAAGTCATGCGCTGGCAGGAAATTCGACTACAAAAAGACCCCAGCTGCCCTTGCTGTGGAATTTAGTTGTAAAAGAAGACACAATACATTCTCCATTACGATCATCTAGGGAAGGAAACGTGACTCATACCTATAATATTTTACTCACCGGCCAGTTTAACGAAGGCACTGATGCCAAGCAGGCCATTGCCGCCTTTGCAGCAGCCTCTGGCATTAGCGTTGAAAAAGCGCAGGCACTGTTTACCAACGCGCCTAGCGTTATCAAAAAGAATGTCGATGAAACCACGGCAAAGAATTACCAAGCCAAACTCAGTTCTCTTGGGATTCAAACCGAGTTAGAGGCCGTTGCTACTGAGAGCAGCGCCGAGGCAACCCCTGCAGCAAAATCAACCTCAGCCCAGAAACAAACTATTCACTTTAGTTTTAGTGGTAAAGGCTACGAATACTTTAAAATTTGGATCGTTAACATCCTGCTCGTGATTGTTACCCTCGGCCTCTATTCGCCCTGGGCTAAAGTCAGAAACACTCAATATTTTTATGGTAACACCACACTCAACGGCGCCAGTTTTGCGTTTACCGCCGACCCAGTAAAAATGCTTATCGGCCGTTTAATCGCGCTCGGCATTTTCATTCTCATTGCGGCGCTGCAATATTATTCGCCACTCACCAGTCTTTTAGTAACGCTGCCTTTAATTTTTGTATTTCCTTGGGTGCTAAATAAATCGCTGGCTTTCTATGCCCGAAACACCACCTATCGCAACATTCGCTTCCGCTTCACCGGCACTTACTGGCCAGCATTCAAAACATTTTTCCTATGGCCTATAGCGGCCACGTTTACCTTTATGCTGCTCATGCCCATCGCCATCCAGCGCCAGCAAGCTTACATCGCCAACCACCACAATTACGGCAATAAAAGCTTTACCTTCAGCGGAAAGATTGGCGACTTCTACAAGATATTTTTGATTGCCATCGCCTGTGTGGTCGTTGGTGCCATCGCCGGCGCCGTCGTAGGCTTTATATTCCCTCCGTTGATGGCACTGGGTATCGCCGCCGGATACATCTGCTCAATCATCTATTTTGTTGTGGCCATTAATAATCTTTTCTTTAATAAACTGAACCTTGCCGATCACGACTTTAAGGCCAACTTTGACTACAAAGACTACGGTTTAATCATGATTGGCAACTTCATCTTGACCATTATCACCCTCGGCCTTTACATTCCTTGGGCGAAGGTAAAGCTGGCTAATTACGCCGCCCAGCACACCTCTATAGACGTCAATGGCGATCTCGATAAGTTCATTGCCGTAAGTCAGGAAGACCCCTCAGCCTTCGGCGAAGAGTTTGGCGATGTATTTGATATGAACGTCGGGTTCTAACTTGTGGGTTTTCACCTTACAGGCCTGTGGCAGGACGGCGCGAGCAGCGCCAGCCTGCCCGCACAACTTACCGGCAACAGCGAGCTACTGACGTTAACCGTCCAAGGGCAACCGAGTAAAAACTTGTCGCGCGCCGGCGTTAAAGTGTCGCCCAAACTTGGGCGAACACCACGCTATATTCAATTCGCAGAACTGTCTGGGCAACTGGAAACCAGTGCGCACGAGCAGCTCGAGTTGTTATTAAGCCAACATAAAAAGTCCTGGTCCGATTACATCCATCAACTCGAACACAGCTTGCTGATGGTACTCATGGCGACGCTAATCACCGTGGGATTAGGTGTGAGTTATTTCCTTTGGGGCATTCCTGCGGTAGCCGACCTTGTAGCTGACAAGCTACCTGAATCCTTGCTGCAAGAAGCCTCAGATGAAACGCTAATGATTTTAAACAAGCGTTACTTCAGTGAATCGCAACTGGATGAAGCACAGCAGGCGTCCTTTCGAGACAGTATTAGCAAAGCAGCTCCCGATTACGACTTAACCAAGCTGCACATTGTTAATGGCGGCGACATGGGCGCCAATGCCCTAGCGCTACCCGACGGCACCATAGTCTTTACCGATCAGCTGATTCTTTTAGCCGATGGTAATGAAGCCCAGTTACTCGGTGTTTTCGGTCATGAATTAGGTCATATCGTACACAAGCACTCGCTGCGTCAGATACTGCAGAACTCGGCCATTTCACTCACCATTGCATTAATAGGTGGCGACACCAGCGCCCTAGGCGACATAGTGCTGACCTTGCCTATCGTATTCTCGCAGCTCGCTTTTTCCAGAGATTTTGAGCTGGAAGCCGACAGCTACGGCGTGCAGTTTTTAATCGAGCGCGGCTATGACAAGCAAGCTTTTGCCGACATGCTGACCAAACTATACAACAGCCATTGCGATGCCCCCACCGACGCTGGCGACGTTACAAGCGCGGACAGCCAAGCAGATGCGAATGAGCAAGCAAGCTCTGATGAAGAGACAAGCTCTGATGGGGAAGACAGCTGTGCAGACAGGGATACCTGGCTCAAATACCTAAGCACACACCCGCATTTAGATGCGCGCATCCAGAGAGTCTCGGAGGCAAGTCACTAGCACTAAACCCTGTTCTGCGTTTAACATCTGGGCATAGTCGGACGATCAGGATCTGTTATGCCCCTCTCCCGCGCTTTTTTGCCCCTCGTTTTTGCTTTACTTGTCTGGTCGCCCACAGCGCTATCGAACAGTGAGGCCTTCGGGCCTCACATACGGGTTGAGCTTTTATCTGAACACCGCCAACTGCGATCAGGCGCCGAACACTGGTTTGGCATTGTGTTCGAACCAGACCCACATTGGCACACTTACTGGCTCAACCCAGGCGACTCAGGAGAACCGCCGGTCTTAAATATTACTCTGAATGGCGGCGCCGTTGCCGGTGAGCTTGTTTGGGAGATACCGAAAGTCATTCCCGTTGCGCATTTAATTAATTATGGTTACGAGCGCAGCCTGCTCATGTTTCCGGTGCAGTTACCCGCCCAATTTACCGGCACACTGGATGTTGAAGTCGAGCTGAGCTGGCTGGTGTGCAAGGAAGACTGCATTCCCGGCAACGCCAGATTGACCTTAAATCTGCCGGTATACGAGCAAGCGCCCATTCTCAATAATCTAGATACGACCGAAGAGTTTGCTAGAGCCAGAGCCAATCAATATTCCCAGCAAGATTTAGCCGCGGCGGTGGAAATTACCAAGGAGTCGATCGCGCTTGCCGTGCCCAGAGAGCTAACCAGTAACTGGACTTTACTGCCCTTTGCCGGCGACTGGATCAGCCATAACACAACGCCAGTCTTTGCCCTCGATTCGGCGCAGACCTTAATCAGTTTTGAAAAGAGCCAGCACTTTTGGCAGGCACCTGAAGCCATGCAATGGCTCGCGATAGGTCCAGAGGGCTCAGAGGCATTCAGCTTTACCGCTACCAGCCAAGGGCAGGTTCAAACCCAGGCTACTGGCATCTTGATCCTAATGCTGATGGCTTTCGCCGGTGGCTTGCTGCTCAATCTCATGCCTTGTGTTCTGCCGGTCTTGACCATCAAGGCCATGTCTTTAGCGCAGGCTACAGATGGCGGCCAGCGTCGCCAAGGTGATGCCTATGCCGCGGGCGTGATCCTTAGCTTTATGGGTTTTGCTGGCATCATCGAGCTTGCCAAGCTATCTGGTCAACACTTGGGCTGGGGCTTTCAAATGCAATCCGCGGGTTTTGTATCCTTCCTGGCGCTACTATTTTTCGCCCTCGGCTTGATGCTCTCAGACGCCATTCAATTTGGCGGCAACCTGCAGAACATAGGCAACAATCGGCTTAGCCGTCTGGGCGGTAAATCGGCAAGTTTCATGACCGGCTGCCTTGCTGTGCTGGTAGCAACCCCCTGTACCGCGCCTTTTATGGCCGGCGCTTTGGGCTATGCTCTGCAGTCCAGCGCTCTAGAAACCTTCCTTATTTTTATCGCCTTAGCCATCGGTTTTGCTCTGCCGCTATGGCTCGTGCACCTGCTGCCCGCTAGTGCTCGACTACTGCCAAAACCCGGCGCTTGGATGCTGCACTTGAAGCACTTATTGGCATTTCCGCTGCTCGGCACAGCCATCTGGCTGGGCTGGGTAGTGGCAGGCATTTCTGGCGCAAACGCTTTGGCTGTGTTGTTAATGCTGTGTCTAGCGCTAGCCTTTTGCGCCTACCTGAGCCGCCTAGCGTCTAAACCGCTAGCGCTCATCGGTGCCAGCTTAATTGCCGCTCTGATCTTGCTAGGTGGCAACCTCGTTCCGCAGAGCCATGATCGCAACCTATCACCGGACTTTTCATTAGCTGATGTCGCACAGCTTCGAGCGGACAACCAAAATGTTTTCGTCAATGTCACCGCAGACTGGTGCATCACCTGTAAAGTGAATGAACAAGTTACCTTCGACACCGACAAAGTTAAACAAGCCTTGAGCCGATTAAATGTATCTTACGTAACTTTGGATTGGACCCGAAAAGACGACGACATTCTTAAGTATCTAGAATCTTTTGATCGCAGCGGTGTTCCGCTCTACGTCTACTATCCAGCAGATGGAGCGCCGCAAACATTGCCACAAGTTTTAACGCCAGATCTTCTTATCAGCTACCTTGAAGGAGAAACACCATGATTACCCGTATCGCTATTTTATTGGGCGCCTTATTCGCAACCAGCTTGGCTTCAGCGCGCGTCGCTGTAAACGAACCAGCACCCGACTTCACCCTCACCTCGAGCACCAGCGAAACCATTAGCCTCAGCCAATACAAAGGTAAAATGGTGATTCTCGAATGGACCAATCATCTATGCCCCTACGTTCAAAAACATTACGACAGCGGTAATATGCAAAAGCTACAAAAGCAATATACCGATGAAGGTGTTGTTTGGTTATCAATCATTTCTTCGGCCACAGGGAAACAGGGCTACGTAACAGCAGCAGAAGCAAACTCACTGACAGAGAACCGAAACGCATCACCTAACTATGTTTTATTCGATACCGACGGCAAAGTCGGAAAAGCCTACGGCGCGCAAACCACACCGCATATGTATGTGATCGATAAGGATGGCGTTTTACGTTACCAAGGCGCCATCGACAGTATCAAGTCAGCAAACCAAGCAGACATAGTAAAAGCAGAGAATTATTTAACCTCAGCCATGCAATCTCTCGCGAAAGGCGAAGTAGTAAAACGCCCAGTGACAGCGCCTTATGGGTGTTCGGTGAAATATGAGTAAGAGCGAGGGTTGAGTTGACAGGGTACAGTTAACAGGAAGGGCGGGAAGGCAAACGGAGAGCTGCAAGCCGGATGGCCGCCCCCTGCAAGCTGCAAGCTGCAAGCTGGGTGGCCGGCCCCTGCTAGCCAAAATTGTGCGTTTGCTAACACCCAATCACAAATAAAAAAGCCCAACCGAGCAATCGATTGGGCTTTTTGTGGATCTTCTTTTAACAGCAAGCGGCACGGCCGCAATGCGCTATTTTCGTTACAAAGCAGCTAGTGGCAAGCTCTTACATGGGGCTAGTCTGCGCATTGTGGTTGCGACCAGCAACCTACGCAGAATAGCGCGGCCAGTGATACGGGGCGGAGGGGCGGCCACCCGCCATCCGTCGGTTCAGTTGGTCGGCATTCATTCCGGCTGCGACTTAACGAAGTTCGGCACGGCCATCCGCTTACTTACGCTCAATCTTCGCAAACTGGACGTCATCAAGTACGAGTATAACTCGCTATTCGCACGCTCTCACATGGGGGCTCCGCGATGCGCTTAGGTTGCGATCAGCAACCTGCATCGCGGAGCGCCGGCAAGCTACGCTTGTCGGCCGGACCGCGTGAGCGGCCCCACAAATAAAGAGAGGGTGGTGCGGCACTCCGACTTGCCCCATGCGAGCGTAGGATATTGGCAAGCACCTCAGTGGTATGTGGGCCACATAAAAAAATACCCCGAACCATTGCTGATTCGGGGTATTTTAATTTAGATGCTTGACAATGTCCTACTCTCACATGGGGAAACCCCACACTACCATCGGCGCTAATTCGTTTCACTACTGAGTTCGGGATGGGATCAGGTGGTTCCAAATCGCTATGGTCGTCAAGCAAACTGGTATGGATCGCTGTGTCTTATGTCACTTTCAATAAGCAACGGCATGCGTTATCCAAATAGGGCGGTAAATGTGCTCTGTTGTCTTTCGATAACAAAGTCGTCGTAATAATTCTGTAGATGCTGAGTCTCGCCTTACATAAATCTGATTAACTTGTTGTGTGATCTCTCACGCAATACTTCAGATCGTTCTCAAATCATTTTCTATTTCTAAAAAGTACAACGTCAACACAATCGTTTCTGTTATATGGTCAAGCCTCACGAGCAATTAGTATTGGTTAGCTCAACGCCTCACAGCGCTTCCACACCCAACCTATCAACGTCGTAGTCTTCAACGGCTCTTTAGGGGACTTAAAGTCCCAGGGAGATCTAATCTTGAAGGAGGCTTCCCGCTTAGATGCTTTCAGCGGTTATCCCGTCCGAACGTAGCTACCGGGCAATGCCATTGGCATGACAACCCGAACACCAGAGGTTCGTTCATTCCGGTCCTCTCGTACTAGGAACAACTCTTCTCAAATCTCCAACGCCCACGGCAGATAGGGACCGAACTGTCTCACGACGTTCTAAACCCAGCTCGCGTACCACTTTAAATGGCGAACAGCCATACCCTTGGGACCGGCTTCAGCCCCAGGATGTGATGAGCCGACATCGAGGTGCCAAACACCGCCGTCGATGTGAACTCTTGGGCGGTATCAGCCTGTTATCCCCGGAGTACCTTTTATCCGTTGAGCGATGGCCCTTCCATACAGAACCACCGGATCACTATGACCTACTTTCGTACCTGCTCGACGTGTCAGTCTCGCAGTCAAGCTGGCTTGTGCCATTACACTAACCTCCTGATTTCCGACCAGGATTAGCCAACCTTCGTGCTCCTCCGTTACTCTTTGGGAGGAGACCGCCCCAGTCAAACTGCCCACCATGCACTGTCCGCAATCCCGATAAGGGACCTACGTTAGAACCTCAAACATACCAGGGTGGTATTTCAAGGACGGCTCCATCGAAACTAGCGTCTCGACTTCAAAGCCTCCCACCTATCCTACACAAATAGGTTCAAAGTTCAGTGCAAAGCTACAGTAAAGGTTCACGGGGTCTTTCCGTCTAGCCGCGGGTACACTGCATCTTAACAGCGATTTCAATTTCACTGAGTCTCGGGTGGAGACAGCTCCGCCATCATTACGCCATTCGTGCAGGTCGGAACTTACCCGACAAGGAATTTCGCTACCTTAGGACCGTTATAGTTACGGCCGCCGTTTACTGGGGCTTCGATCAAGAGCTTCGCTTACGCTAACCCCATCAATTAACCTTCCAGCACCGGGCAGGCGTCACACCCTATACGTCCACTTACGTGTTTGCAGAGTGCTGTGTTTTTAATAAACAGTTGCAGCGGACTGGTTACTTCGACCACCGACAGCTTACGGAGTAAATCCTTCACCGTCAGTGGCGTACCTTCTCCCGAAGTTACGGTACTATTTTGCCTAGTTCCTTCACCCGAGTTCTCTCAAGCGCCTTGGTATTCTCTACCTGATCACCTGTGTCGGTTTACAGTACGGTTCTTTGTTACCTGAAGCTTAGAAGCTTTTCTTGGAAGCATGGCATCAACCACTTCGCTCAATAAATTGAGCTCGTCATCAGTTCTCAGCCTTAGGGGACCGGATTTGCCTAATCCCCCAGCCTACAACCTTAAACACGGACAACCAACGCCGTGATGGCCTAGCCTTCTCCGTCCCTCCATCGCAGTAACAAAAAGTGTAGGAATATTAACCTACTTCCCATCGACTACGCGTTTCCGCCTCGCCTTAGGGGCCGACTAACCCTGTCCCGATTAACGTTGGACAGGAAACCTTGATCTTCCGGCGGGGGAGTTTTTCACTCCCCTTGTCGTTACTCATGTCAGCATTCGCACTTCTGATACCTCCAGCATGCTTCTCAACACACCTTCAACAGCTTACAGAACGCTCCCCTACCCCACAGACAAAGTCTGTAGCCACAGCTTCGGTTGCTAATTTAGCCCCGTTACATCTTCCGCGCAGGCCGACTCGACTAGTGAGCTATTACGCTTTCTTTAAAGGGTGGCTGCTTCTAAGCCAACCTCCTAGCTGTCTAAGCCTTCCCACATCGTTTCCCACTTAATTAACATTTGGGACCTTAGCTGGTGGTCTGGGTTGTTTCCCTCTTGACAACGGACGTTAGCACCCGCTGTCTGTCTCCCGGATAGTACTCACTGGTATTCGGAGTTTGCATGGGGTTGGTAAGTCGGGATGACCCCCTAGCCCAAACAGTGCTCTACCCCCAGTGGTATTCGTCCGAGGCTCTACCTAAATAGATTTCGGGGAGAACCAGATATCTCCGAGCTTGATTAGCCTTTCACTCCGATCCACAAGTCATCCCCTAATTTTTCAACATTAGTGGGTTCGGTCCTCCAGTTAGTGTTACCCAACCTTCAACCTGCTCATGGATAGATCGCCCGGTTTCGGGTCTATTGCATGCGACTAAAACGCCCTATTAAGACTCGGTTTCCCTACGGCTCCCCTAAACGGTTAACCTTGCCACATACAATAAGTCGCTGACCCATTATACAAAAGGTACGCAGTCACACCACGAAGGTGCTCCTACTGCTTGTACGCATACGGTTTCAGGATCTATTTCACTCCCCTCACAGGGGTTCTTTTCGCCTTTCCCTCACGGTACTGGTTCACTATCGGTCAGATGGGAGTATTTAGCCTTGGAGGATGGTCCCCCCATGTTCAAACAGGATATCACGTGTCCCGTCCTACTCGATTTCACAACAAGTGCCTTTTCGTGTACGGGGCTATCACCCTGTATCGCCCAACTTTCCAGAAGGTTCCACTAAAACACAAGTTGCTTAAGGGCTGGTCCCCGTTCGCTCGCCGCTACTAAGGGAATCTCGGTTGATTTCTTTTCCTCCGGGTACTTAGATGTTTCAGTTCCCCGGGTTCGCTTCGTACAGCTATG
This sequence comes from Simiduia curdlanivorans, assembly GCF_030409605.1. NCBI lineage: Bacteria > Pseudomonadati > Pseudomonadota > Gammaproteobacteria > Cellvibrionales > Cellvibrionaceae > Simiduia > Simiduia curdlanivorans. The sequence continues at coordinate 1,350,038 of NZ_JAUFQG010000004.1, read as the reverse complement.
TATTCACTGTACGATACTGAGCAAAGCTCAGTGGGTTT
>NZ_JAUFQG010000003.1 GCF_030409605.1 Simiduia curdlanivorans | reverse complement strand
ATCATCATCCAAGGCAAAAAAGTTGCAATCATTGGTTATGGTTCACAAGGTCATGCTCATGCACTTAACTTGAAAGATTCTTGCGTTGACGTAACTGTTGGTTTACGTGCTGGTTCAGCATCTGGAAAAAAGCTGAAAATTCAGGTCTTAAAGTATCTGAAGTTCCAGCAGCTGTTGCTCAAGCTGACTTAGTGATGATTTTGACTCCAGATGAGTTTCCAATCTCAACTTTATCGTGATGTGATTGAGCCAAATATCAAAGAAGGCGCGACTTTAGCATTTGCTCATGGTTTCCTCTATTCTTTATAACCAAGTTGTTTCCACGTAAAGATTTAGACGTAATCATGGTTGCTCCAAAAGCACCAGGTCACACTGTACGTTCTGAATATCAACGTGGTTCAGGTGTTCCTGACTTAATCGCAATTCACCAAGATGCTTCTGGTAATGCACGTAACGTCGCTCTTTCTTACGCTTCAGGTGTAGGTGGTGGTCGTACAGGTATCATCGAAACTTCTTTCCGTGAAGAAACTGAACTGACTTATTCGGTGAGCAAGCAGTTCTTTGTGGTGGTGCTGTTGAATTGGTTAAAATGGGCTTCGAAACTTTGGTTGAAGCTGGTTATGCACCAGAAATGGCTTACTTCGAATGCTTACATTGAACTTAAGTTAATCGTTGACTTAATGTTCGAAGGCGGTATTGCTGACATGACTACTCAGTTTCTAACAATGCTGAGTACGGTGAATATGTGACTGGTACTGAAGTAATCAACGAACAGTCTCGTGAAGCAATGCGTAATGCATTGAAACGTATCCAATCTGGTGAATATGCGAAAATGTTCATTCAAGAAGGTGCGTTAAACCTACCCATCTATGACTGCTCGTCGTCGTCAAAATGCTGCGCATGGTATCGAAGTAACTGGTAACAAGTTACGTGCGATGATGCCTTGGATTCAGCGAACAAAATCGTAGACAAAGAGAAGAACTAAGTTTTAGTTTAATCTTTAAAAGCCCTTGTTTGTACAGGGGCTTTTTATTGGATCATCCTAATGTTTTACGCATTAGCGAAGCATAGCTCTACTCTTGCACAGGGACCTTATGAAGCGATGCTTCTCATGCTTTTCTATTGTCCTGTTGCGTAGGAGACCCTACTCAGGATTCAAGCAAACAAAATCGTAGACAAGGAGAAAACTAAGTTTTTACTCTGAGTTAAAAGAACCCCCTTGTTGATAAACGAGGTTTTTTTAATGCTGTTGATAACAGAGTTATAACAGTATAAAAATTAAAAAAGGCTTAATATGTATCTCAAATAAGCATTTTATATCGTGCTTAATACATGAGAAAAACAACAAAACTGCAATGAGACTTAAGTTCATAGTGCAGTTAAAACAAATAAGAAGTAACTACTTAAATACTAAAAACACCTAGCAAAATAAATTGGTCTTTCGGTAAAAAAGTGCAATAAAAAAAGCAAGTCTTTTCATTGGTTTGAAATGATTATATGTTTTTATTCTATTGATTTATAAAATGAAAAAGACTTGACCTTATGCTAGATGATGTTATTGTTAAGGAAAGTTTATGAATACACAATTTGTATCTTTTGTGAGTGTTAAGGATCGTTCTGATTTCGAGCAATTCGCTCAAAAATAAAAAAAAAGTACTGAATAATCATGGAAGTCCTTTATGGTTCACGTTGATTACGATAGCACATGGGTCATCGTTTCCATTTTGGTTGCAGTAGCGACTTGTTATGCTGCAGTTTCAATGGAAGAACTCGTTTTTAAAGCTGCTTATAAAAGTTTGAGAAAAGCATTTAGTAACGAGTGGGTTGACTTTAGGCTTGGCAATATGGGGCAAATGCATTTTATTGGAATGCTCGCGAGCCATTTGCCTGAAGGCTATCATTTTGATATTAGTTTGACTGTGCTTTCATATTTGATAGGCGCAACTGCTTCGGTATTTGCTGTTTGGCTAACGACTAGACCTACTTTACCTATGCCACGTCTGATTTTAGGTGCATTATTCTTAGGGCTAGGGATATCTGGGATGCATTACACGGGGATGTTGGCGCTTTCAGTTGAGCACCATCAATTGAGATATGATCCATTATTGGTGATTTGTTCAGTACTCATCGCTGTATGTGGTTCTGGTTTGAGCTGTTATTCGTTTTTTAAATATAAAACCGCAGTTAAATATAAAACTTCATTAAAGGCTGTCGTTGCATATTGATGGCTTTTAGTATTGTAGGTATGCATTACACGGGTATGGCAGCCACTTATTTTGATACAGGATTTGCGGAAGCACTTGGCTCAGCACAAACAGAGCAAGCCGTTTTATTATTTACCATTATTTTTTAATTACCAGTTTGGTGTTTGTCGCTGGTTTGCTGTCGCAGTTTAGAAGCCCGACTAGAAGATCGTAATCAACAATAGTTAGAATAAACAAAGAATTAGCAACTCAGTCACTACATGATTCATTAACAAAAGTTGCCGAATCGATTATATTTGACAGATTATGCGGAAGTGATCTTCAGCCATCATCGCTTACGAGAAGAAAAGCAGCATTTTTATATGTAGATTTAGATCGCTTTAAATCAGTAAATGATGCTTTTGGACACCATATTGGTGATCAACTTTTAATCAAATGGCAATCGGTTACATGAAAAATTAAGTTCAAGCCATAAGCTATTTCGTAATTGGTGTGACGAGTTTGTATTGATCTCTGAAAATACTGATGTTAATCAAGCGATGTACTAGCAGAAGAAGTCTGCATTTTATTCAAGAAGCATATCTGATCGCGACAAAAGAAATTAATATTTCTGCAAGTTTGGGAATCGCAATGTATCCTGAGCATGGTACGAATGTTCAGGATTTATTAATTAATGCAGATGTAGCAATGTTGGCATCTAAAGAACAGGGTAGAAATACGTTTTACTGTTTTCCACTCCGCAACAGATCAGCAAGATGTCCGTAGCCAATCCAAATTAATTAATGATTTATATAAAGCGGTAGATGAGCAGCAATTTGTTTTATTTTATCAGCCTAAATTTACTGCGAATTATCAAGTTTGTGGTGTTGAAGCGCTCATCCGTTGGAAGCATCCAAGTCTAGGTTTGTTGACTCCTCAAATGTTTATTGAGGGAGCAGAAAAAACAGGTTTGATTATTCCGATGGATATTGGGCACTGGAGCAAGCCTGTCAGCAGATTCAAAAATGGGAACGAAGTAATAGTCCGTTCTACCCGATTGCGTCAACTTATCTGCATTACAATTTGAAAATAAAAAACTTTTTAGTGTATTAGAACAGCTCTTAGAACAATATCAAATTCAGCCCCACAATCTTATTTTAGAAATCACTGAATCAACAGCAATGCATCATATTGATTCAAGTATTCGTACTTTAGAACGTTTGCGTAAGTTGGGTATTCGGATCGCCATTGATGATTTTTGGAACTGGTTACTCAAGCTTTTTATATTTAAAAGATCTGCCTGTTGATGAACTAAAATTGATCGCGGTTTTCTTATAGACTTACAACCAAACTCGAAGAAGAAGCAATTCTAGAAAGTATCATTCATCTTGCTGCTAAGTTAGGCTTAATCGTCACAGCTGAAGGTGTAGAAAAACAGCAACAAGCTGATATTTTAACAATTTAGGATGCAATCAATTACAAGGTTATTTATTGGGTATACCTGTAAATGTTGAAATTTAGTGTTGAATCGTCACAACTTTGCTTAATTTATTTTGATTTAACGATATCTATATCATCTATTTATGAAAAAGGCTGCTCATATCTTTTCAAGTAAAAGAGATTCACAGCCTTGATTATTTTAGCAATTATAAGCACTTAATTTGAGCGCTGTTGTAACCATGCGCGAACTACAGGCCAAACTGCTTCTGGTGCTTGGCTACCTGAAACCAAACCCATATGACCACCAGGAACGATTTCAAAGGTTTTATCTTGGCTACTGATCAAATCCATTAATGGTCGTACAGCTTCTGCAGTCACAATAATGTCAGTATCCCCACCAATCGCAAGTACTGAACATTCAATATCTTTAAAATTAGCAGTTTGATCTCCAAATTTAACGAGACCTGTCGAAAGTTCGTATCAATCCAGAAGCGTAAATAATATCGCGCATTACACCGCCAGGATAGGCGAGCATATTGTCAACAAACGAACTTGATGTTGCGTGATTAATTACAAACTGCCGATCGTTCAATTTTTCAGTAATTGCCAATAATTTTTAAAAATTACCCACTGGATCTGTGAGCTTAAATCCGAGCGTATTTTGCCAACCATGAATATGGAAATAGCGGCTCGAATTTGACGGATTCGGAAATTAGTATTGGTCCGCACCCATTGTGCTGGTGTATTTAACTTTTGATAAAGCTTGCCAATATAACCTGATTGATGAGTGTTAATTGTGATGCCAAAATCATTAAATTCTTAATATTTTTCTTTAAATAATGAGGTGTAGCAAAGTGAGATAGCTCCACCGAGACTCCAGCCATACAGTGATAGTTGTTGTTGTCCGCTATGTTCACGAATTTTGCTGATAAAGTCGGGCATAAAGATTTTGATATATGTACCGAAATTATATCTAGCTTGTTTACGGCTTGGTGTGCCCCAGTCAATCATATACACATCAAAACCTTGACTTTGAAAGTAACGAATGAGACTACGATCAGGAAACAAATCGAACACTAAGGTATTCGCTGCTAATGGGGAATAATAACGAGTGGTACACGGTGTTTATTTTCACCTGATTCTACGTCCTGCCTTGTAAAACCGTAAGCTAATAATTTCACGTTCATAAACGACTTCAAAAGGTGTCTTTCCTGACAATGCCAGTTGATGTCCCCTCAAGAAACGATCTGCCGCATTTGAAATACTTGTGCAGCTTGCTTACCCGCACGCGTTTTTAAGATTGATTGGGCTGTTTTAGCATTAACAAAGGTATCTTTAACTTTAGGCAATTGAGTCATCGTGTAAGAACTCTATGGTTACAACTGTGTAGCCGCATATTAGAAGAAAAAAGTCTCTAAGCTCAGTGACTCATTTGCTTAACTTGTATTCCAAAATGATCAACTTGAGACAATATTCTTTGATTTGCACGATTGAGTTTTAAAGTTTTGGAAAAAGAGACAGCAGGTAAACTGATTTAATTGTGGTGTGCTATATATGAATTTGCATATATATGAAAATTCATATATAAAGAACTTAAAATTAATCAGGTTTTAATGCGATGGCAATTTCATTAGATGTGACGATATATCACAATCCAGCATGTGGAACTTCACGTAACACATTAGCTTTGATTCGTATACAGGAATTGAGCCAAATGTTATTGAATATTTGAATGCTCCTCCGACTTGTAGCGAGTTAATTCAGCTTATTCAAGATGCAAAGTGATGGTTAGAGAAGCGATTCGTAAGAATGTTGATCCTTATCACGATCTAGCATTAGATCGTGAAGATTGGACTGATGAGCAACTGATCAGTTTTTATGCTGGAGTACCCTATTTTGATCAATCGGCCATTTGTGGTGACGGAACGAGGAACACGTTGTGTCGTCCATCTGAACTTGTGTTAGATATTTTGTCACTACCACAGAAGGGCGCTTTTACTAAAGAAGATGGTGAGCAGGTGATTGATGAAAATGGGCACGAGTAAATTAAAAATTTGGCTTTTATATATGGAAATTTACATATTCATATAAGCAAATAGGAAGTGAAGATGGATCAAGTGAATTTTTTTAAATGCTTAGCAGATGAAACACGTCTCAATATTGGTCCACTTTAGTTGCTGAGCATAAAGAATTATGTGTGTGTGACTTGACTGAAAAATTACAACTCAGTCAACCAAAGATCTCTAGACATTTAGCGTTATTACGTTCATCAGGTTTATTGCAAGACAGACGACAAAGCCAGTGGGTGTATTACAGCATTCATGCAGAGTTGCCTGCTTGGTGTCATGAATTACTCAATCTCTTGGTACGTGAACAAACTTCCGCAAGTAACCAATCTCAGTCTCTCCAAATTAAAAGTTATTGTGGAGTAATACCGCATGAAATTTATTTTCCTATGTACTGGAAATAGTTGTCGCAGCATTTTGTCCGAAGTACTTTTTAACAGTCGTGCACCTGAAAATTGGAAAGCATATAGTGCAGGTAGTAAGCCTTCTGGACAGGTTCATCCACTGACGATTGAAACGCTTGAAAACTTAAGCCTTTCAACCGATGGTTTGTGGAGTAAACCATTGATGACTGTGAACAATATCAGGCAGATGTGGTGATTACAGTTTGTGACTCTGCGGCTCAGGAAGCTTTGTCCACTTTATTTAGGCGGTGCAATCAAAGCACATTGGGGCTTGGCTGACCCTTCACATTTAGATTTACCTAAACCAGAAAAATTACAGGCATTCCAAGTGACTGTAGATCATATCAACCGCCGTTTAGATGCTTTATTTGCATTGGACAGCGCAAATATGTCTCGTCCTGAATGATTGCTGCAATCAATCACATCTCAGATATTGAATGAGAACATCATGGCTCAGCAAAGATTGTCATTTCTAGATCGTAACTTAACCCTATGGATTTTTATTGCCATGGGATTAGGAATTGCGATCGGTGTATTTTTACCTCAAGCTTCTGTTGCTTTAGATAAAATGAGTGTGGATTCTGTCAATATCCCAATTGCGATTGGTCTGATTTTGATGATGTATCCTCCCTTAGCAAAGGTTGATTACGCAGCATTGCCTGAAGTATTTAAAGATAAAAAAACGCTGACTTTATCTTTAGTACAAAACTGGTTGATTGCACCTGTCTTGATGTTCGGATTAGCCATTATTTTTCTACAAAGCTATCCAGAATATATGACGGGCTTAATTTTGATTGGTTTAGCACGCTGTATTGCAATGGTCTTGGTCTGGAATGGTTTAGCTTGTGGTGATAATCAATATGTTGCAGCATTGGTGGCATTTAATAGTATCTTCCAAATTCTATTCTTCAGCAGTTATGCTTGGTTATTCCTGACTTTCTTGCCGCCTTATTTTGGTATTGCAGGGCAAGTCATTCATGTAGATTTTTGGACGATTACCCATGCGGTGTTGGTTTACTTAGGGATTCCATTTTTTCTTGGTTCATGACGCGAATGATTTTAGTGAAAGCCAAAGGTCTAGCATGGTATCAAAATGTCTTTTTGCCGAAGATCAGTCCTTTAAGCTGCTTGCATTGCTGTTCACGATCGTTGCGATGTTTAGCCTAAAAGGTGCTGATGTCGTAAGCTTGCCTTTCGATGTGATTCGTATAGCGATTCCATTAACAATTTACTTTGTTGTGATGTTCTTCATGAGCTTTTTTATGAGCAAGTGGATGGGCAATGACTATCCGAAAACCACTGCAATTTCCTTTACTGCTGCTGGAATAACTTTGAATTGGCATTAGCGGTTGCGATCGCAACGTTTGGTCTAGCTTCACCCGTGGCATTTACCACAGTGATTGGTCCACTGGTTGAAGTGCCTGTGCTGATTGCTTTAGTCAGTGTGTCTTTATGGCTTAGAAAAAAGTATTTTAAATCGGTGTAAATGTGATGACTCTTCCAAATATAGATATGAATTTACTTGATCAACCCACTTTAGAAAAAGTGCAAGCGCAAGCCTTGGATCATGCACCACGTATTTTATTGTTGTACGGTTCGAATCGTGAACGTTCCTATAGTCGTTTAGCCGTGATGGAAGCAGGGCGCATCTTGGAGCACTTTGGTGCTGAAGTAAAAATCTTTCATCCTAAAGGTTTGCCCCTACCTGAAGATGCGGATATGGAACACCCAAAGCCAAAGAGCTACATGAATTGTTGGCGTGGTCAGAGGGCATGGTGTGGTGTTCACCTGAACGTCATGGTTCGATGAGTTCCATCTTTAAATCGCAAATCGATTGGATTCCACTGGCAGGTGGTGCAATTCGTGCAACCCAAGGTAAAACTTTGGCATTGATGCAAGTTAGTGGTGGCTCGCAGTCTTTTAATAGTGTCAATCAAATGCGTATTTTAGGACGTTGGATGCGCATGATTACCATCCCAAATCAGTCTTCAATTCCAAAGCATTTTTAGAATTTGAAGAAGATGGTCGTATGAAAGCATCGTCCTTACTATGATCGTATCGTAGATGTAATGGAGGAGTTGTATAAATTCACGTTGTTGACGAGAGGGCAGAGCAAGTATTTAACAGACCGTTATTCTGAACGGAAAGAGTCCGCTGAAGAGCTGTCAAAGCGTGTCAATCAACGTAATCTATAATGTTTATTGCTTTTCGTTAAGATAATAAAAAAACAGCCTCCTGACGAGGCTGTTTTTTTATGAAAATCCATCGTTTAACGATGGATTTTCAGGTTTTAGTATTTGAAGTTTACAGATAATACTGCGCTGCGACCTTCCGCTTCAGTTGCGTAGTGTGATGTATAAGCTTTAGTGAAATAACGTTTATCAGATAAGTTGTTTACATTAAGCTGTAAATCAACATTTTTATTTACATTATAACGCGCCATTGCATCATAACGAACATAACCTGGAACCCACTTGGTATTTGCTGCATCACCATAGACCTTATCCATTGCAACAGCACCAGCACCTAAAGTCAAAACAGGTAAAACTTGATATGTCGTCCAAAGCGTAGCACTATTTTTTGCTACATTTTGAATTTGGGTTACCATTCGTTTGGACTTGGTACGTATTTACCGCTTGTATCCTTAACAAAACCTGCATCTACGATTTCACTATCTAAATAGGTATAACCAGCCGACACTGCCCATTTTTCAGTAATGTTGCCGTTTACACCAAGCTCAATACCATCAACACGTGTTTTTCCAATATTTCTTGTGAAACCATCGGTATCTAATGCACGTGTATTTTCTTTTTCAGTACGGAAAATTGCAGCTGTGAGGTTTAATTTTTCATTAAGAACATCCCATTTTGTTCCTAATTCATATGTCTTAACTTCTTCAGGTTTCAAATTGTTGATAGCGCGAGATTGTTCATCAGTCGTATTTCGGCCAGGTACACTAATCCCTTCTGAACCATCACCAGCATCAACGCCTACAGGGTTTGCTGATGTTGCATAGCTAATGTAAATTGCCCCATTTTCAACTGGTTTAAATGTAAGCCCAGCTTGATAATTAAAGAAATCATTGCTAGAGCTGTATTTTGTTCCCGCCTTGATTAGAGTTGCACCTGATCCTGAATCTTTATTATATTGCACATCAGTTTCAAATTTGTCCCAACGAACACCAAGATCAAGTAACCATTGTGGTGTAATCGTAATGTTATCTAGAACATAAACTGATTGGGTTTTCGATGTGATTTTTGTCACATTAGGATTTGCTTTTATATTTCCTAGCCATGCATCTCCTGAATTAGGATTATCTAAGCTAGTACACCATCCGTTTGAATTTATTAATGAACAAGCATTGGTTGTGCCACTACCACCAATTTTTGAGGTGTTCGGATCCGTTACAAGATTTGTTCCTCTATCTGATTCCTGTTTAGCGTATTCTGCACCAGTATTGAAACTGTGTTTTAGTGAACCCGTATTAAATTTACCTGTTAAAGTGAGTTGATCTGTAAAGCTATCAGTATTAGTTAAGTTTGTATTGACTCGGCGCCAACTTGACCATTTACAATATTACCTTGGCTATCATCAGGTTGAGTCCATAAATAATCGTTTTTAGACTTACTGTAGACCGCAGTATTACTTAGCACTAGGTTATCAGTTAAATCATGTTCTAATTTAAAAAGTACCTATCTGGTTTTCTTGTTTTTGGAAATCACGATCTTTCCAACCATAGTAAGTGCCTTGTTTGACATCTACTGGCTTACCAGCAGTAACTTTCTTTATTGTATCGTATTGATATGGAATGCCAGAATCTGGCTCATCATTAGTTTTGAGGTAGTAATAACTCAAGGTACCGCGAGTTGCTGTATCTAAACCAAAGGTAATACTTGGTGCAATACCTGCACGTTTATATTCAGCACCATCATGTTGTCCCGCTTTTCATTTTGATGGCCCATGACCACCACACGAGCTGCGACACCATTATTAAAATCTTTGTTTCCGTCTAAGAAATACGTGCATAATTATCTGTACCACTTGAAACAGAACCCTCTAAAGCATCGCCTTTTTTAGCAACTTTAGAAATCATGTTAATGCTACCGCCAGAAGTACCTGCACCACCTAAAGCAGAGGCAGAACCCTTTGTAACTTCAACTTGTTCAACTGCAAACATCTCACGGTTTTGTGTGATGTTGAGTTACGAATGCCGTCTACATACATTGAGCTTTCTGAGTTATAGCCACGAATGAAAGGGCGGTCGCCGTTTGGATTACCAACCTTCACCAGCACCTAAAGTAATACCAGGAATTGTACGTAAAGCATCAGAAAGGCTTGTAACTTGAGTATCTGCAATAAGCTGCTTTTGAAATAACAGAAACAGATTTTGGTGTATCTAAAAGAGGAACGACAAATTTGCTATTTGAAGATTGGTCTACTTTAAGACCTTGTTCTTGTTCTGCTTGGGTATGAATTGTTGGTAATTGTACTGGCTGATCTTGAGCGATGGCTGGTACTGCAATCACGGAGAGTGAAGATGCGATTGCGGAAGATACTAATTTCTTACGTGATTTGATAAAAAGACATAATCGTTCACACAGATATGAGAAAATTTTGAGAATAATAATGATTCTTAATCATAATTTCAATTTATAACTGAACTATTTGTCGGATAGGCGGTAAAAGAAGAGTGAACTTAGGTCTAGGCTTTATGTACAAATAAGTTGTCGTCGTACATAGAGAATTTCCTGTGCAGATATCTATCTAAGAAAGATGATGAAAAGGGAATTCTATTATTGAAAGAGTTGAAACTAGATTGAAGTGTATTCTGTCCACCTAATCAAATAGTGATGAACTCTTGAATTTCAAATAGGTGTTTAGTAATCACTGATAAAAATATAAGTAAGTTAGGCGATCAAGAGTTACTCTATTTTCAAAACTAGCTGGTTCATAAATGAAAAAATGGATTAATGATAAATAAATTTGAATACTTAGAAATATAACTTTATAAAATTTATTAGAGTGTCAATTTTAAATAATTGGTGTCAATTTTTTTTAATTTTTATAGTATTTTTAAAGAGAAAATTAGCTTTAAGAACTAAAAATAAATTTTTATTAAATTTTCAATTATTTTTAGTCTTATTTTAAGAATTGATGTCTATTAAATTATTTGATTTATTGAAATAAAAGAGAATGAAGTGAACAAGAAACAAGATATTATTGTAACAGCTATCAAGTTATTTAATACTAACTCTTTTAGTTCTATTGGTGTGGATCAGATTGTTCATGATTCTGGTGTTGCAAAAATGACTTTTTATAAGCATTTTCCATCAAAAGAAAAATTAATTGCATCATGCTTGCTTATAAAAGTTTCTGAAATAAGAGATGCAATATTGTATGAAGTAAACTTAAAAGACGAATTTTTGATTACTTAGGGAAAATAAAAATAATATATGATTGGCATATCCGTTGGATATATTCAAATAATTACAATGGTTGCTTATTTCAGAAGGCGACTATTGAAATATTAAATAAATATCCTGCTTTAGCTAAAACAATTACAGAACATAAAAGTTGGTTGCGAAAATTAATTGAAGAGTTATTGATAGGTCTGCACGTCGATCAACCAAAAATTTTAACTGATATATTCTTAAATGTTATAGATGGTCTAATGATTAATGTTAGAAACTATAGTGATATGTGTAAAAGTAAACAATCTTGGAGTTACATCAAAAAATTAATATTAGCGAGCCGAATGTTAAATGTTTAATACATCTGTATATTCAGTCCTATAGCCTATATTCTTTATTTTTAGTTCTACTAAGACAAGGCTTCTGTTAAAGCTTGTCTTAGCTTTCTACTTTTGGAAAACGATAAAATCTTAAGTTGAGTCTGCATGAATAAGTGCATTACTGACTTGCTTCAAGCTATAAAGTAATTGTCCTAAAAGTACATCTTTATTACTCAATGTAACCAATATCATTGGGTGGTGAGGTGCGGGGATGGGCGTCAAAATAGCTTTTCCATTTTCAGCATCGAAGGTGATGCTTTGACAGCCCGTAAGATTAATTTCATTTAAAAAAGCACTGATCATTGCAAGAATAGAGCTACTAACAGCTGCAAGTTTGGTACTATTATAATTACTTTTTTTATGGACAGCTGCTAGTTCAAGGCCATCTGTCGAGCATAACATGACATAATTAATACCTCTAATACTGGTTAAATATCATTAGCATGGTTTTTTGCTAATTGAATAATTCTTTTGGCGCTGTACGCTGTTGAGTGTCTGGAATTTTAAACATCAAATTAATCTCATGTAAATTATAGTTCTGAAATTTATTGAATTTAAAGATTCAACCAATATTGAAATACATTTTTAAAATTTAGATTGAAAAATATAAATATTCCAAAATTAGTGGAGGTGAATAAATAAAAATTAAATAGTTTTTAACTTTTTAATTATTGTGTCTGTTATAAATTTTTAATTCGTTTTTTTGGAATTGATAAATTAATTCTTCTTCTTCTTCTTCTTCTTCTTCTTCTTCTTCTTCTTCTTCTTCTTCTTCTTCTTCTTCTTCTTCTTCTTCTTCTTCTTCTTCTTCTTCTTCTTCTTCTTCTTCTTCTTCTTCTTCTTTCAAAAGAAAGAATTTGATTGTTCTTTAACGTGTAATGATGTGCAGATATTGAATCCTTAATTAAATTAATGAAAATATTTTTTTTGATTTTAAAAATTATTATTTTGTGGTTGTACATAAAAAAACCTTATATTTTTTAGGTGATTTCTAATTTTATTGAAAAAATTTGTTAAGAAGCTTCTGTTTGCTATTTTCTTTGAGTATTTCATTTTTCTTATAATTGCTTTCTAATTCTAATATTTTTTTTCCATTCATTGATATTAGACATGCAGATATAAACTGTTGGACTGTTTCAATTGGAATGTTTAGTTCATTTGCGACTTTAGAAAGCTGAGCACCTTGGATAAAACATGCTGAAAGTTGTAATATGATCTTTTGGTCCTTATTTTGATTAGATTGTGGCCAATAAAAAATCTTATAATATTCATTTTATTTTAATGTTAATTTACTAAATTCAGGTGATCTCCAGAATAAATTCCAAATCCAATCTTCTAAATTAGCTTCAGACGTAAAATTGTTTTTAATGAATCTGAATTGGTTGCTATTTCATAATTAAAACTTTGATTTGTTTTTCTAGATAATTGTTGAGGATCAAAAAAAGCTAATCTTCTGCCAGTATCAATAATCGCTAAACTACCATTATCATCTGATAGGTGAAGTTTAGTGTTCTTAAATTTAAAATATCATTTAAGTATTTTAAATCTATAGATTTTTTTCTAGCGAACTGTTATTGGTATTTGGTGTGATAAATTATTGATAACATAATACTGTATCCAGTTTTTTAATATTGCAAGATTGGTGTATTGAGATAGATATGTCACTATTTTCAATAGTAGTAATATTTTGTTTTTCTGATATTTTTAAATATTTAATTTTTTTCTGTTTTATGAAACGTTGGATTGTATGTGTATCGAAAATTGAATCACCTACTATGATGAGGTCTATATTTTCATCTAATGTATAAATCCAATTAAGATGTATTTGTCTTGGATTATTCTTCGTAATTCACTTTTTAACTCTAAAGTTGCTTTGATGTCTAAACCTAGAATTATAATATTGATATAAATATCACTCATGGTATCACTTTATTTTAAAGTTTATTTATTAGTACCCCTTATGCAAGATAAATTTGTATAAGGGGTTTGATTTATTTAAGAAAAGTCTAATTCTTTTTCGAAAGTTTTTAATTCATGTCGTGCCATAGCTAAATTAGATTTAGCACGATCTAATACAAGATATAAAAATAAGTTTCCATTGCTTTCTAATGGTCTTATCAAGTGGTAGGCTTTACCAAGCGTAATAAGAATATCTTCGATATCATCATTTAGTTTTAATGAACTCGCTACACGACGTTTTGCGCGAACTACTTCTGTATTACCAGCGGCTGCCAACTCTAAATCAAGAGTTCCTTTTTGTTGAGTTGATAGCGCTAAACCGCTTTCAGCATCAACCAATGCTGCTGCCACAAAACCATCGATGCCTGTCAAACTTTCTAAAGAAATTTTAGCCATTTTTATCTCAACTTTTTATTTAGATTTAATATTCATAAAGAAGATCTTTGCTGAATAACTTAATTTTAAGAACGAGAATATTTCACACATATTTTTATTAAGAAATTTTATGTAATTAATATTCCTAGTTAAAATTATAGAAAATTTGAAAATTGTATTGACACCAATCATAGTGAAAATTGACATCTCTTAGCTTTTTGATAAATGGATTATGTGTATGAATTATTGAAAAAAGGATTTAGCCAATAACTAAGTTCTGCAAATTCAGGCTTGTTTTTTGATTATATGTTGTTATTTTTCAATTGAATTTTTACTTTAAAATAATTGTTCTTTTGTTCACGTGATCTTGAAAATATCTATTAATTTAAATTAAACAACACCAGATTATTTTAAGCAGGATCAATTTTTTATCTTTCTATGTGATCAGTAATGAGGATCTTCAAACAAATCATCATGATTTTGTCATTGATGGCACATGCTAATTGTCGCAGAAAGTTGAAATCTTCAGTAAGTACAACTCTAAACAGCGTAGAAAAATTCTATCAGTGGATTTCGCAATAGAACAAATTTTTCCCCTCTATATTGTATATAGTTTTTTCTCAATCTAAATTACAACCAGTACTCATGAACTATCCTATTCAATAAATGAATCGCCTAAGTTTTTAAATAATATTACTTTTTTAGATATTACTAAACACTTCATTCGAGCTTATCGAAGCGGTCACATCGTCCATTGCTTGTTTAGCTTTCTGAGGGCTTATTGAGCTGAATTCATTAATGTCAATTTTTGATTATTTTATTGTCAATGTATTTTTAACAATCTTTGCTAAAATTAATAATGTGACACATGTCACAATCTTGTTGGTTAATGTCAATTTTATCGTTTTAGCGAACAAGAAAATTTTTTTCTATAAGCCATAGTTATGCCAATTTCTATTTGAAATAGTGGGATAAAAAATAAATTTAAAATTAATATTTAACGATAGATTTTTTTAAATTTATAGTTGGAGATTAAATTTTTTATCAAATTCTATTAATTAGAATGATCGCAGAAGTTATGATTTTAAAATGACTTTTTATAAAAAGTTATAAGTAATGGAATACTTTTTTAAATGAATAAGTCTGTTTTTT
>NZ_JAUFQG010000002.1 GCF_030409605.1 Simiduia curdlanivorans | reverse complement strand
CATTCAAAGTGCTTTGGGCGTGCAATTTCGCATTACTGGTTTAGACAATGTGGCGGAGGCGTCAGAACTTGCCCTGCTATTGCGCTCCGGTGCTTTGGCCGCGCCTATGTACTTTGTTGAAGAGCGTACCATCGGCCCATCACTGGGTGCCGAAAATATTCGCTTGGGTGTGACCTCTGTTCAAATCGCCTTCGCCGTTGTACTAATTTTTATGGTGCTTTACTACAAGGTGTTTGGTTTGGCAGCCAATATCGCGCTGGCGGCCAACGTGGTGCTTTTGGCGGCGTGTATGTCGCTGTTAAGCGCCACCTTAACCCTGCCCGGTATTGCCGGTATCGTGTTGACGGTGGGTATGGCGGTGGATGCTAACGTGCTTATTTTCTCCCGAATAAAGGAGGAAATAGCCAACGGCCTGCCGACCCAGTCGGCCATTAATGCCGGTTATGAACGGGCGTTTACCACCATTCTCGATGCCAACGTCACCACCTTGATTGTTGCAGTGATTCTTTATGCGATTGGAACCGGCCCCGTTAAAGGCTTTGCGGTAACGCTGAGCTTGGGTATTTTAACCTCCATGTTTACGGCCATTATGGTGTCACGTTTAGTGATCAATACCATTTATGGCGGCCGTAGCGTGAAGAAAGTGTGGATTTGAGGGCGCGACCATGAGCATTGCAAATAAAACAATTAATTTTATGGGTAGCCGCATTATCGCTACCGTTTTTTCCGCCTTACTTCTGATTGGCTCTATTGGTTCGCTGGCGGTTAACGGTTTGCAGTTCGGTTTAGATTTTACCGGCGGTATGCAAATTGAAGTGCGCTACGAACACAAGGCCGACCTAGAGCAGATTCGCACCACCTTAACCGACGCCAATTACAGCAATGTAATTGTGGTGAATTTGGCTCCGATGAAGATGTGCTGATTCGCATGCAGCAGGACTTTACCGAGAGTTTAGGTAATGAAGTTGTTGCGCAATTGAAGTCTCAAGAGAGTGGCAACATCGAATTGCGCCGGGTTGAGTTTGTCGGCCCGCAGGTGGGTGAAGAATTACGCGATAGCGGTGGCATTGGTATGCTATTTGCGCTCGTCGTGGTCATGGCCTATGTGGCGCTGCGCTTCCAGTGGAAGTTTGCGGTGGCGGCAGTGGCGGCCTTGGTGCACGACGTGATCATTACCTTGGGCTTTTTCTCGCTGTTTAAGATAGGTTTTGATCTATCGGTGTTGGCGGCGGTGTTGGCCGTGGTGGGTTACTCGTTAAACGATACTATTGTGGTGTTTGACCGGGTGCGGGAAAACTTCCCTGTGTTGCGTAAGACGGAATCGCTGGAAGTGGTTAACGTGTCGCTGACGCAAACCTTAGACCGTACATTAATGACCTCCGGTACAACCTTAATCGTACTGATTGTGTTGTACATGTATGGCGGTGAGTTATTGCAAGGTTTCTCTGCGGCATTGTTGGTGGGTATTGTGATTGGTACTTACTCATCCATCTATGTGGCGTCGAATTTGCTGTTGAGTTTGCATATCGTCAAAGAGGATTTAATGCCACCGGTGAAGGAAGGGGCAGAGATAGACGATCTCCCTTAACGGTATTTAAATGGCGGCTTCGGCCGCCATTTTTGTATTTGGTGTACTATGCCATATCTGAATTGTGCCAGCGCGGATTGCGATTATGAGCGACAGTGAAAGCCCGAGAGAAACGCTAGGCTATTTATCCCTGAGTTTTGCGGATTTGACTAAGGCCTCCCCGGAAGAGATGCGCGCGCAACTGGAGCGTTATAACCGTATTTTTCATGGTAGCGGTTGTGGCTTTTGGGAGTGGAACCTAGATACCAATCAGCTCTATTGGGAAGGGCGCTTCTGGGATGGCTTAGGTTACGATGCTGAGGTTCGAAGCAGCATGACCAGTGCATCGGATATGTTTAATTTTGTTCATCCAGACGACGTGGCAGTAATTGAAGCTGCGGTGCAAAGCCATGTCATCCACGGTGCGCCTTACAGTGCTGAATACCGTATCCGAAAAGCGGACGGCGATTATGCCTGGACTCAAACGCGGGGCTCCTCGCGCCGCGCCGCCGATGGCAAGGTGCATTTTTTATCCGGTGTAAACGTCGACATTACCGAGCTCAAGGAAACGGCCGCTCGCCTGACCGAGAGCGAGGCGCGCCACGAGCGTATTATTGAAGCGTCTAATGATGGTATTTGGGAGTGGAATCGCGAAGATAAAACCCTCGACTTTTCCAATCGCTGTTGGCAGCAGCTGGGTTACGAAGAGCACGATGAAGTGTTAACCCGCGGGCGCAATCGCCTGCAGCTGTGGTATGAACTCATGCACCCGGAGGACGTGTCGCGCTTTAAAGACACCTTAGCGACGCACATCAGTCAGGGCGTGCCCTTTGATATCGAATATCGCATGAAGGCCGTGGACGGCCGCTATCGTTGGATTAAAGGCAGAGGCTCTGCATCGTTAAATGCCGCCGGCGAAGTGGTGAGTATGGCCGGCAGTAATATGGACATTACTCTGATCAAGGAGGCCGAAGAGCGCGTGATGCAAGCCAAGGAGGCGGCTGAGCGAGCCAATCGCGCTAAATCGGAATTCTTGTCCAGTATGAGCCACGAGCTGCGCACGCCGCTAAATGCCATCATGGGCTTCGCCCAGCTATTTGATTACGACAATAATTTAACCAGTGAGCAGCAAGAAAATGTGCGCGAAATTCGCAAAGCCGGCAGCCATTTACTGCAGCTGATTAACGACGTGTTGGATTTGGCTAAAATTGAATCGGGCAAGCTCACCTTGTCTTTGGAGCCGGTGTTGCCAGCGCGCGTAGTGCGCGAGTGCGTGCAGTTGGTGCAGTCTTTGGCCGACAGTCGCGCCATTAAAATGAGCGTCGATTTCCGCAAATGGTCGGGCACCTATATTCATGCCGATAGTGTTCGGCTAAAGCAAGTTTTGCTCAACCTGATGAGCAATGCGATTAAATATAATCGCATGGGTGGTTCGGTTGAGGTGGTGTTTTATATGTCTGATGAAGAAAACGTGCGCATCGGCGTGCGCGATTCGGGCTATGGCATTCCCGAGGTGAAGCGCAAGGAGATGTACCAGCCGTTTAACCGGCTGGGCGCGGAGGGCGGAAAGATCGAAGGCAGCGGGGTCGGCTTGGTTATCACTCGGCGCTTAATGGAAATGATGGGCGGCACCATTGATTTCGAGAGCCGCGTTGGCCACGGCACAACCTTCTGGCTCACCTTTAAAAAATCCACCCAGCAAGATGCGGTGCCCTTCAATGTTACCAACACGCCATTGGCGCGCGCCGAGCTGAATATTTCCAAGCCCCATCGGGTGTTATATATCGAAGATAACCCATCCAATATTCGCGTTATTCGCCAGTTTTGCCAGCGCTTTGATTTGCTGCAATTGGAAGTCGCCGAAGAGGCCTTTTTCGGTTTGTATAAAGCGCGGACTTTTTTGCCCGACTTTATTATTCTGGATATTAATTTGCCGGGCATGGACGGCTACGAAGTGCTGGAGGTGTTAAAGGCCGATCCGCAATTGGCCGATATTCCGGTTATTGCGCTGTCTGCCAATGCCATGAGTTTTGATATCGAGCGAGGCAGGAAGGCCGGCTTTTTTGAATACCTGACCAAACCCGTGGATATAAACGCACTGATCTTAACGCTCAATCGCCTGGTCCGTTAAGCGCTTGATAGCCTCACCCTAGAGCGCAAAGAAGAAACATAAAAAACATAAAAAAGGGATGCATCTGCATCCCTTTTTTATGTCGCTGCTTTATTTGCCAATGTGGCCCATGTGGTTGCCGACAATTTGCAGCAGCGGCTTAAACACTTTTGGCCCGCCGCACACAACATTGCCGGTATCCATGTAGCTGTTGCCGCCTTTGAAGTCGGAGATTAGGCCACCGGCTTCTTTTATTAGCAGCACACCTGCGGCGATATCCCACTCATTTAAATTCATTTCCCAGAAGCCGTCGTAGCGACCAGCGGCAACGTAGGCGAGATCTAGCGAGGCGGCGCCTGGGCGGCGGATGCCCGCGGTTTGGCCGGCAATTTCTTTTACCGCAGCGAGGTAGGGGTCTATGTGCTCGAGCGCCCAGCCATTAAAAGGTATGCCGGTTCCGATCAAACCGCCTTCTAGGCCGCGACGTGAAGATACCCGAATGCGACGGCCATTGAGCATGGCGCCTTTGCCTTTACTGGCAGTGAATTCTTCGCGCTTCATGGGATCGTAAACCAGAGCGTGCTCTAAAACGCCTTTGCGTTTGCAGGCAATGGAAATAGCGAAATGGGGGATGCCGTTGATGAAGTTGGTGGTGCCGTCGAGCGGGTCGATAACCCATTCGTAATCGCTGTCGCCGCTCTTGCCGATGCTGAGGCCAGACTCTTCGCCGCGCATATTGTGATCTGGGTAGGCTTTGCGCAGGTGGTAGATCACCTCTTTCTCTGCTGCCCTGTCGACTTCGGTGACAAAGTCATTTTGGCCTTTGGTTTCAATAGCGACAAATTCTACACGCTCTAGCGCGCGTTCAATCAGTTCTCCAGCCTTGCGCGCAGCGCGCAGAGCAATGGTCAGCATGGGTTCCATGGGGACTCCGACAGGGCAGTTGAATTGTGAGGTCTGCTCATACCTATTTAATAGTCGCTGCTGAATGTCATTTATGTACTCAGCAAGGCAGAGGGTGCGAAGTGTAGTTACCTACATGAGCGGCCGAACAACGAAGCTGAGTGCATAAATGGCCTCAGCCCTACGGGTTGTGGCAGAAAAGTCGCCACTTATCGTTGCTCGTCGTTCATTTGGAGTGACCAAACATCACTCCTTGCGCCTAAATTGGCTACTTTTCCGTCACAACATCGACCATCAAATAGGTATGAGCAGGCCTAAGAGCGCAGTTACCGCTGTGTAGCGCCGGTGTTGGCGGCTACGGGATAATTGGGGGCGCGGATTATAACAGCACACTCGCTCCTTAGCATAGGGGCTGGGCGTTAAATAGCCACTATTTGGGTGGGCGCTGGCGTGGGCTTTTGCTACAATGCGCGCCATTTTTGCGCCCGTGGGTAATCACATGCCAGACAAGACAGAAGATTGGTTTCAGCAGGTCAGAATCGTACTGGTTAATACCAAGGCCTCTGGCAACATTGGCGGTGCCGCGCGGGCGATGAAAAATATGGGCCTAAGTAACCTGTGGCTAGTGGAGCCGCGCGAATATCCGTCGGCCGAGGCGACCTGGCGCGCCTCTAATGCCACCGACGTATTGGATGGTGCGCAAGTGGTGGCCACCTTGGCCGAGGCCATTGGCGACTGTGGCTTAGTGATAGGTACCAGCGCGCGCGGGCGCAGTATTCCCTGGCCGATAAAAACGCCGCGCGAGGCCGCCGGTCAAGTGGCAGCCGAGGCGCGCCAGCACAAGGTGGCTATCGTGTTTGGCCGCGAGGATCGCGGTTTGACCAACGAGGAGCTGCAGGCTTGTAATCTTCACCTGCACATTCCGGCCAATGAAGACTATAGCTCGCTCAATCTCGCCACTGCCGTGCAGGTCATCTGCTACGAGTTGCGCATGATGATGTTGGAGCAGCGCGATGGCAAAGCGCCGCATTTTGACGACTGGGATCAGCCGCCGGCCAACAGCAACGAGCTAGAGCATTACTATACCCACCTGCAAGAAACCCTGGAGCGGCTGGATTTCATCACCCACGACAACCCGCGCCAGACCATGACACGCCTGCGCCGGCTCTTTAACAGAGCGCGCTTGGACCAGATGGAGCTCAATATCCTGCGCGGCATTCTCACCGCCACCCAGAACTACATTTATCACACCGATCGCAAGGTGGCGGCGCTAAAGGCGGGCGGAGAGGGCGATGGGCCGGAAAAGCACTAATACCTGAGTGCTTTAGTAGGTTAAATACTTGACTAGATTAGTGGGGTATTTATAATGCTCCCATCGCCTGTGAGGCATAACTGTCTGATGGAACACGCTTATGAGACTGACAACTAAAGGTCGTTATGCGGTGACAGCCATGTTGGATTTGGCCATGCACATGCAACAAGGCCCCACGAGCCTAGCCGATATATCCAAGCGCCAGGAAATCTCGCTGTCTTATTTAGAGCAACTTTTCTCTAAATTGCGTCAATCTGAGTTGGTTACCAGTGTTAGGGGCCCAGGCGGTGGTTACCGCTTGAGCCGCGACGCCGATGATATTTTTGTCGCGCAAATTATCGACGCGGTTAATGAGTCTATCGATGCCACCAACTGCGGCGGCAGTGGCAATTGCCAGAACGGCAAAGTCTGCCTCACTCACAATTTGTGGAGTGATCTGAGTATGCAAATTCACCAATTTTTGAACTCTATTAGCCTGTCGGCCTTGATGCAGCGCCACGATGTGCGCGCCGTCTGCACCCGGCAGGATGCTGAGAACGAGGCCCAATCATTGGTTTTATCGGAGCTTGCGCCCCAGTGAAGTTGCCGGTCTATTTAGATTACGCCGCCACCACCCCCGTCGACCCGCGCGTGGCCGATGCTATGGCGCGCTGTTTAACCATGGACGGCATGTTTGCCAACCCGGCCTCGCGTTCGCACATCTACGGTTGGCAAGCCGAGGAGCAGGTTGAGTTGGCGCGGCGCCAAGTGGCTGAGCTATTAAGGGCCGACCCGCGCGAAGTGGTGTGGACCAGCGGCGCGACTGAATCGAACAATTTAGCGCTAAAGGGTGTGTTCGAAGCGCTGAATTTTCAAGGTCATTTAATCACCACGGCGGTTGAGCACAAGGCGGTGATTGACCCGGCCAAATGGTTAGAGGCGCGCGGTGTCGCCGTCACTTACCTGATGCCCGGCACAGATGGCCGCATCAGTGTCGAGCAGGTGCAGGCGGCGCTGCGCCCCGATACGCGGTTGGTGAGCGTTATGCACATTAATAACGAAACCGGCGTGGTCAACCCCGTGGCTGAAGTGGGCGCCCTTTGTCGCGCGGCCAATGTGCTGATGCATGTCGATGCCGCCCAATCGGCGGGCAAAATAGCCTTGGATGTGAGTGCTTTGCAGGTTGATTTGCTGAGCTTATCGGCACACAAATTTTATGGCCCCAAGGGCGTGGGAGCGCTTTATGTGCGCCGCGCTATTGCGCAGCAAGTTAAGCCGCAAATCCACGGCGGCGGTCACGAGCGCGGTTTGCGCTCTGGTACCTTGGCCACCCATCAGCTGGTGGGTATTGGCGAAGCGGCGCGATTGTGTGTCGAACAGCAGCAAGTTGATGCCGAGCGCACGGCGCGTTTGCGCGATCAGTTGTGGCAGGGTATTTCGACCTTGCCGGCCATTGCTCGCAATGGCTCAACCGAATGGCTGAGCCCGATTCACTTGAATGTTAATTTCGGCGCATTGGATGGTGAAACCCTGTTGTTGAGCTTGCGCGATATCGCGGTGTCTTCGGGCTCCGCTTGCACCTCCGCCAGTATGGAGCCGTCCTACGTATTGAAGGCCATGGGCTTGTCCGATGCACAGGCGCACAGTTCGGTGCGCATTTCCCTCGGGCGATTTACCACGGCTGAGGACGTGCAGCGCGCCGTGGCACATATCGTCGATGTTGTGGGCGCATTGCAGCCGGTGCACGGCTAATGGCTGGCATTGATCGACAAATTTTATTTCATGCGCAAGCTATTCCTTGCGCAACACTTGGCATGTAGAAGGTCCGTATGACTGAGCAAATAGACAAGGCACTGAAGCGCGAGTATGAAGCCGGTTTCGTGTCGGCGATCGAATCGGAAACTTTTGCCCCGGGTTTGGATGAAGACGTTATTCATCGTATCTCGGCCATGAAGGGCGAGCCCGAGTGGATGCTCGAGTGGCGGCTTAAAGCCTTCCGCAGCTGGCAAGAGATGGAAGAGCCCGAGTGGGCGCATGTGGTTTACGACAAAATAAACTACCAAGCCATTTCCTATTACTCGGCACCGAAAAGCATGAAGGACAGGCCTAAGTCTCTGGACGAGGTCGACCCCGAGCTGTTGCGCACCTATGAAAAGTTAGGCATTCCGCTGCTCGAGCAACAGATGTTGGCTGGTGTTGCGGTAGATGCCGTATTCGACTCGGTTTCTGTGGTCACCACCTTTCGCGAGAAGCTGGCCGAAGCCGGTGTGATTTTCTGCCCCATCTCTGAAGCCGTGCAAAGTCACCCGGAGCTGGTAAAAAAATATTTAGGCAGTGTGGTGCCGCCCAAAGATAATTATTTCGCTGCGCTAAATTGCGCCGTGTTTACCGATGGCTCCTTTGTTTACATTCCCAAAGGCACACGCTGCCCGATGGAGTTGTCGACTTACTTCCGCATTAACGAACAGAACACCGGTCAATTTGAGCGCACGCTTATCATCGCCGATGAGGGTAGCCATGTGAGCTACTTAGAGGGCTGTACCGCACCGCAGCGCGACGAAAACCAACTGCATGCGGCGGTGGTTGAATTGGTGGCGATGGACGATGCGGAAATAAAATACTCTACCGTGCAAAACTGGTATCCCGGTGACGAAAACGGCAAGGGCGGTATTTATAACTTTGTGACTAAGCGCGGCATCTGCCACGATCGCGCCAAAATCAGTTGGACCCAGGTGGAAACCGGTTCGGCGGTGACGTGGAAATACCCTAGCTGTATTTTGAAAGGCGATGACAGTATTGGCGAGTTTTATTCCGTTGCCTTAACACGCGGCAAGCAGCAGGCCGATACCGGCACGAAAATGATTCACCTCGGTAAAAATACCCGCTCTACCATTATTTCCAAGGGTATTTCCGCCGGCCGCAGTAATAATAGTTACCGCGGTCTGGTGCGCATGAACCCCGGTGCCCACGGCGCGCGCAATTTTACTCAGTGTGATTCCTTACTCATCGGCGATAAGTGCGGTGCACACACCTTTCCCTACGTAGAGAGCCGCAACCCGTCCGCCATTGTCGAGCACGAAGCGACAACCTCTAAGGTCAGCGATGACCAGATGTTTTTGTGTCAACAGCGCGGCTTGGATGCAGAGAAGGCGGTCTCCATGATCGTCAATGGTTTCTGTAAGGAAGTGTTTAAAGAACTGCCCATGGAGTTTGCCGTTGAAGCGGGCAAGCTGTTAGAAATTAGCCTCGAAGGCTCAGTGGGTTAAGTCGGATTTCAGGAAAATATTATGCTCTCGATTAAAAATTTACATGCGCGCGTTGAAGATAAAACCATTCTTAAGGGTCTGGAACTAGAGATAAAACCCGGCGAGGTGCACGCGATCATGGGCCCTAACGGCGCTGGCAAGAGCACCCTGGGTTACGTGCTTTCGGGCCGCCCCGGTTACGAAGTGGAGCAGGGCAGTGCCGAGCTAAATGGCCAGAACTTATTCGATATGGAAACCGAAGAGCGGGCCCGTGCCGGTGTGTTTTTGGCGTTTCAATACCCGGTGGAAATTCCCGGTGTTAGCAACCTCGAATTTTTAAAAGCCTCTGTGGATGCAGCGCGTAAAGCGCGCGACGAGGCGCCACTGAGCTCGGCCGAGTTTTTGAAATTGGCGCGCGTGGCCTGTAAGCAAGTGAATCTGCCGGTTGAGTTTTTAAAGCGCGGCGTTAACGAGGGTTTCTCCGGCGGCGAGAAAAAGCGCAACGAAATCATGCAGATGATTTTGCTAGAGCCGACCTTATGTATTCTCGATGAAACAGATTCTGGCTTAGATATCGATGCCCTTAAAGTAGTTGCCGAAGGCGTCAATAGCCAGCGCAGTGAAAAGCGCAGTTTTATCGTGGTTACCCACTACCAGCGCCTGCTCGATTACATCAAGCCTGATTATGTTCATGTTTTGTCGGACGGCAAAATTGTCAAAAGCGGCGGCCCAGAATTGGCGCAAGAGCTGGAGGCGCAAGGTTACAGCTGGCTTGCAAAAGATCCCGTTGCCGAGGTGAATGCCTAATGAATGCTTGGCTTGAAACCACATTGGCCGGCATAACACCGCAGGATTGGTTGGCGCCCAAGCGTCAAGCGTCTCTCGCCACCTTACGGCAAGCGCGCTGGCCCAATCGCAAAGTTGAGGCTTGGAAATACACGCCAGTTCGCGCCTTGGAAAAGTCACATTTTAGCCAAGTGAGCGCCGATGCGGTTGACGCTTTGCCGGTGATCGAAGGCTTGGATAGCATCGATATCTTGCTGCAAGACGGTAAGCCAGTGCTGCCCGCCACGCTGCCTGCCGGTGTCAGTATTACCTTGTTATCCCAGCCATCGGTGATGGGGCAACAGCTTTTTTGCGGCATCAAACCCGAGCGCCATGTGTTTGGTTTGCTCAACGATGTGCTAGCCAATGATGGCCTAGTGATTGATATAGCACCGGATTGTCAGGTCGAGCGACCGCTGCGTATTATTTATCGGGTGACCGAAAATGCTCAGGCCCATGGCCGTGTTTTGGTGCGTGTTGGCGCGCGCTCGAAGGTTAGCGTGATCGAGCAAGCCGAGGGTTCGGGCGCTAGTTTTAGCACCCACTTTGCCGAGTATCAGATTGAGGCGGCAGCCGCGCTCGAGCACTATCGGTTTGCCTTGCAAACGGGCAGCGCATTGAACGTGGGCGGTTGTCATTTTTCCCTCGCCGATAAAAGCGCGCTAAATTCTACCTTGGTGGGCTTTGGTGGCGAGCTGGCGCGTTTGGATGTGGATGTTATCCACGCCGGCGAGTTTGCGCAGGCGAAAATGAATGCCATTTACTTACTAGACGGCAGCGAACTGTTCGATTTACACACCACCATTGAACACGCCAAGCCCAACGGTACCACCGAAGAAAACGTGCGTGGCATTGTCGCAGACAAGGCCAAAGCGGTTTTTAACGGTCGCATTCATATTCATCGCGACGCGCAAAAAACCTTAGCGGAATTAAACAATCGAAATTTATTATTGTCTGACGGTGCGGAAATTAATACCAAGCCCGAGCTTGAAATCTACGCTGACGATGTGCGCTGCGCCCATGGTGCAACAGTGGCCGAGATCGATAGGCAGGCTTTGTACTATTTGCAGACCCGTGGCATCAGCCGGGCGCAAGCGCAGGTGATGTTGAGTTTCGGTTTTATCAATGAGCTGGTCGACGACATGCCGAATGAGGCCTTGGCCAATTGGTTGCGGCCGCAATTGCGCGATCGCTTTGCGCGGATGGACGTGAAATGAGTTTCGATGTTGAAGGTGTTCGCGCCCAGTTTCCTATTTTAAAGCGGGAAATAGATGGCAACCCACTGGTGTATTTAGATAACGCGGCAACCACGCAAAAGCCGCAGTGTGTTATCGATACGCTGGTGGAGTACTATTCTAATTACAACAGCAATGTGCACCGCGGCGCGCACCGCCTTGCCGATGAAGCGACGACGCGCTACGAGGCGGCGCGCGATTGTGTGGCTGGTTTTATTAACGCGCGCGCGCGTCAGGAAGTGATTTGGACCAGCGGCACCACCGAGGCGATTAATATTGTCGCCCACGGCCTTGCCAAGCAATTGCAGCCGGGCGATGAGGTAGTGGTCACCGAGATGGAGCACCACGCCAATATTGTTACTTGGCAGCAGGCCTGTTTAAGCAGCGGTGCCGCCTTAAAAGTGGCGCCTATTTTTGACAGCGGCGAGTTAGACCAAACGGCATTCGAGCAGTTGCTCACTAATAAGACCCGCTTGGTGGCTTTTCCCCATGTGTCGAATTCATTGGGCACTGTGAACCCTATTGTGGCCATGACCGCAAAAGCAAAGTCTGTTGGCGCGCTGGTGTTGATCGATGGCGCGCAGGGTATCGCTCACGGCGGTGTTGATGTGCAGGCTATCGGCTGTGATTTTTATGTAAAAATCACAGCCGATAGCCTGCACATCAACACCGCCGTGAGCGATACCCTGCGCGCCATCGATCAACACCAGCGCGCCAACAGACTTTGCTTTTGCGGTCATGGCCACAATAGGGTTCACAGTGCCCAATGAATTCGACACATGGGGAAAAGCCACCAAGCGGGTCTTATTAGTGAGCAACTGCTCGAATGCCGTTTGGTCTAACTCGCCGCTGTCAAAAATAGGCGCCACTTTTAAGGCGGCACCGCTGCTTAAACAGGCCTGCTGCCAAGTAACAATATTGGCGTGGTGCTCCATCTCGGTGACCACTACCTCATCGCCCGGCTGCAATTGCTTGGCAAGGCCGTGGGCGACAATATTAATCGCCTCGGTGGTGCCGCTGGTCCAAATCACTTCCTGACGCGCGCGCGCGTTAATAAAACCAGCCACACAATCGCGCGCCGCCTCGTAGCGCGTCGTCGCTTCATCGGCAAGGCGGTGCGCGCCGCGGTGCACATTGCTGTTGTAATTAGAATAGTACTCCACCAGCGTATCGATAACACACTGCGGCTTTTGCGTGGTTGCCGCGTTATCTAAATACACCAGTGGGTTGCCATCTATTTCCCGCTTTAAAATAGGAAACTGGGCGCGAACACCTTCAACATCGAAACTCATTTCACGTCCATCCGCGCAAAGCGATCGCGCAATTGCGGCCGCAACCAATTGGCCAAGGCCTCATTCGGCATGTCGTCGACCAGCTCATTGATAAAACCGAAACTCAACATCACCTGCGCTTGCGCCCGGCTGATGCCACGGGTCTGCAAATAGTACAAAGCCTGCCTATCGATCTCGGCCACTGTTGCACCATGGGCGCAGCGCACATCGTCAGCGTAGATTTCAAGCTCGGGCTTGGTATTAATTTCCGCACCGTCAGACAATAATAAATTTCGATTGTTTAATTCCGCTAAGGTTTTTTGCGCGTCGCGATGAATATGAATGCGACCGTTAAAAACCGCTTTGGCCTTGTCTGCGACAATGCCACGCACGTTTTCTTCGGTGGTACCGTTGGGCTTGGCGTGTTCAATGGTGGTGTGTAAATCGAACAGTTCGCTGCCGTCTAGTAAGTAAATGGCATTCATTTTCGCCTGCGCAAACTCGCCGGCGTGGATAACATCCACATCCAAACGCGCCAGCTCGCCACCAAAGCCCACCAAGGTAGAATTTAGCGCGCTTTTATCGGCGAGGGAAAAATGACAACCGCCCACGTTCAATGCGCTGCCCGTTTGCAAGGCAAACCGATAGTGCTCGAGCGCGGCTGCCGCCTCAATCTGATACTCGGCAAAGTGGGTGCTAAAACTAGCGCCCGAACCCTCGGCTTGCTCGATCACGCTAACCTTCGAGCGCGCGCCAACACGCACCAAAACACGGCCATGGGCCTGAGCATTTTCGGTCACCCGATAAATAATACGCAGCGGTCGCTCGACCTGACAATCCGGTGCTATATCAATCACTAGGCCATCATTGGCTAGCACATCGTTGAGCAAACCAAACACATGGCGCTCGGGTTTGATGCCGCAAAAAAGCTGTTGCCCCATCACCGATGGCTGGGATAACAAGGTAATACTGACACCGGCAGGCAGCGTGGCGGGCAGCACTGGCTTACCGTCTTGCAGCAAGATATCGATGCTATCCAAGCCTTCGATCACCGGCAAAGCGTCAACCGCATCGGCGCTCACTTGGCTAAAATGTGACTTTTCCAAGGCGCGAACTGGCGTGTATTTCCAAGCCTCAACTTTGCGATTGGGCCAGCGCGCTTGCCGTAAGGTGGCGAGAGACGCTTGACGCTTGGGCGCCAACCAATCCTGCGGTGTTATGCCGGCCAATGTGGTTTCAAGCCAAGCATTCATTAGGCATTCACCTCGGCAACGGGATCTTTTGCAAGCCAGCTGTAACCTTGCGCCTCCAGCTCTTGCGCCAATTCTGGGCCGCCGCTTTTGACAATTTTGCCGTCCGACAAAACATGAACATAATCAGGCTTGATGTAATCGAGCAGGCGCTGGTAGTGGGTAACCACGATAAAACTGCGCTTTTCACTGCGCTGGCTATTGACGCCTTCGGCAACTACTTTAAGGGCATCGATATCTAAGCCAGAATCTGTTTCATCGAGAATACATAAGGTCGGCTCTAGCAAAATCATCTGCATGATTTCGTTGCGCTTTTTCTCGCCGCCGGAGAAACCCTCGTTAACGCCGCGCTTTAAAAACTCAACCGGCAGATTCACTTGCTTACAGGCCACGCGCGCCAATTTCAAAAACTCGGCCGAGCTCAGTGGCGCCTCGTCGCGCGCTTTACGCGCTGCATCCACAGAGGCTTTTAAAAATTCGAGGTTGCTAACACCGGGAATTTCCACCGGGTATTGAAACGCCAAAAACACACCGGCACGGGCCCGCTCTTCGGTTTCCATATCGAATAAGTTCTGGCCATTTAGCTCGGCACTGCCCTGCTCCACTTCGTAACCGGGGCGGCCCGAAAGCACGTAACCCAGGGTGCTCTTGCCAGCGCCGTTAGGGCCCATGATCGCGTGCACCTCGCCGGGTTTTATCTCTAGTTCCAGACCCTTAAGAATGGTTTTATCTTCAACGCGCGCATGTAAATTTTTAATCGAGAGCATAATATTTTCCTGAAATCCGACTTAACCCACTGAGCCTTCGAGGCTAATTTCTAACAGCTTGCCCGCTTCAACGGCAAACTCCATGGGCAGTTCTTTAAACACTTCCTTACAGAAACCATTGACGATCATGGAGACCGCCTTCTCTGCATCCAAGCCGCGCTGTTGACACAAAAACATCTGGTCATCGCTGACCTTAGAGGTTGTCGCTTCGTGCTCGACAATGGCGGACGGGTTGCGGCTCTCTACGTAGGGAAAGGTGTGTGCACCGCACTTATCGCCGATGAGTAAGGAATCACACTGAGTAAAATTGCGCGCGCCGTGGGCACCGGGGTTCATGCGCACCAGACCGCGGTAACTATTATTACTGCGGCCGGCGGAAATACCCTTGGAAATAATGGTAGAGCGGGTATTTTTACCGAGGTGAATCATTTTCGTGCCGGTATCGGCCTGCTGCTTGCCGCGTGTTAAGGCAACGGAATAAAACTCGCCAATACTGTCATCGCCTTTCAAAATACAGCTAGGGTATTTCCACGTCACCGCCGAACCGGTTTCCACCTGGGTCCAACTGATTTTGGCGCGATCGTGGCAGATGCCGCGCTTAGTCACAAAGTTATAAATACCGCCCTTGCCGTTTTCGTCACCGGGATACCAGTTTTGCACGGTAGAGTATTTTATTTCCGCATCGTCCATCGCCACCAATTCAACCACCGCCGCATGCAGTTGGTTTTCGTCGCGCTGCGGTGCGGTACAGCCCTCTAAGTAGCTCACATGGCTACCCTCATCGGCGATGATAAGCGTGCGCTCAAATTGACCGGTGTTCTGTTCGTTAATGCGGAAGTAAGTCGACAACTCCATCGGGCAGCGTGTGCCTTTGGGAATGTAAACAAAGGAGCCATCGGTAAACACGGCGCAATTTAGCGCAGCGAAATAATTATCTTTGGGCGGCACCACACTGCCTAAATATTTTTTTACCAGCTCCGGGTGACTTTGCACGGCTTCAGAGATGGGGCAGAAAATCACACCGGCTTCGGCCAGCTTCTCGCGAAAGGTGGTGACCACAGAAACCGAGTCGAATACGGCATCTACCGCAACACCAGCCAACATCTGTTGCTCGAGCAGCGGAATGCCTAACTTTTCATAGGTGCGCAACAGCTCGGGGTCGACCTCGTCCAGAGACTTAGGCCTGTCCTTCATGCTTTTCGGTGCCGAGTAATAGGAAATGGCTTGGTAGTTTATTTTGTCGTAAACCACATGCGCCCACTCGGGCTCTTCCATCTCTTGCCAGCTGCGGAAGGCTTTAAGCCGCCACTCGAGCATCCACTCGGGCTCGCCCTTCATGGCCGAGATACGATGAATAACGTCTTCATCCAAACCCGGGGCAAAAGTTTCCGATTCGATCGCCGACACGAAACCGGCTTCATACTCGCGCTTCAGTGCCTTGTCTATTTGCTCAGTCATACGGACCTTCTACATGCCAAGTGTTGCGCAAGGAATAGCTTGCGCATGAAATAAAATTTGTCGATCAATGCCAGCCATTAGCCGTGCACCGGCTGCAATGCGCCCACAACATCGACGATATGTGCCACGGCGCGCTGCACGTCCTCAGCCGTGGTAAATCGCCCGAGGGAAATGCGCACCGAACTGTGCGCCTGTGCATCGGACAAGCCCATGGCCTTCAATACGTAGGACGGCTCCATACTGGCGGAGGTGCAAGCGGAGCCCGAAGACACCGCGATATCGCGCAAGCTCAACAACAGGGTTTCACCATCCAATGCGCCGAAATTAACATTCAAGTGAATCGGGCTCAGCCATTCGGTTGAGCCATTGCGAGCAATGGCCGGCAAGGTCGAAATACCCTGCCACAACTGATCGCGCAAACGCGCCGTGCGCTCGGCATCAACTTGCTGCTGTTCGACACACAATCGCGCCGCTTCGCCAATACCCACCAGCTGATGGGTGGCCAAGGTACCAGAGCGCAAACCGCGCTCGTGACCGCCGCCGTGGATTTGCGGCTTAACTTGCTGCGCAATAGCGCGGCGCACATAAAGCGCTCCCACGCCCTTGGGGCCATAAAATTTGTGTGCCGATAAGCTCAGCAAATCAACCTGCAAAGCACTCACATCCAAGGCTATTTTGCCCGCCGATTGGGCGGCATCGACATGCATCAGCACATTGGCCGCGCGACAAAGGGCGCCCACTTCAGCCACGGGGTTGACCACGCCGGTTTCGTTATTAATGTGCATAACGCTCACCAACCGCGTATCGGGGCGCAGCGCCGCCTGCACCTGCTCGACACTGATGCGGCCATCTGTGCCGGGCATCAGGTAAGTGACGGCGACACCGCGCGCCTCTAACCATTTGGCCGGGTCAATCACCGCCTTGTGCTCAACCGCCGTGGTGATTAAATGACCTTGAAAATTCAGCGCTTCGAACACACCCTTTAGCGCTAAATTGTTCGATTCAGTCGCGCCGCTGGTCCACACCACTTCGCGCGGGTCGGCCCTTAATAGCTCAGCCACTTGGCGCCGCGCCAACTCAACCTGCTCCTCGGCTTGCCAACCGTAGATGTGCGAACGCGAGGCCGGGTTGGCAAACATGCCGTCCATGGTTAAACAGCGCGCCATAGCATCGGCCACGCGCGGGTCGACGGGGGTGGTGGCGGCGTAATCTAAATAGACCGGCAACTTCACTGGGGCGCAAGCTCCGATAAAACCAATGATTGGGCCTCGTTCTCAGCATCCTGCCGGGTGCAGACGGCGCGCACATCGTGGCGCTGCATCAAGGCCGACAGGCTAATAGAGTTCAAAAATTGGTGAATTTGCATACTCAGATCACTCCACAAATTGTGAGTGAGGCAGACTTTGCCGTTCTGGCAATTGCCACTGCCGCCGCAGTTGGTGGCATCGATAGACTCATTAACCGCGTCGATAATTTGCGCGACAAAAATATCATCGGCGTCGCGGCTCAAGCGGTAACCACCGCCTGGGCCCCTAACACTGGTAACCAACTCAGATTGACGCAATTTAGAGAAAAGTTGCTCTAAATAAGACAGCGAGATTTCCTGGCGCTTGGATATATCGGCTAGGCTCGTGGGGCCTTGTTGCATGTGCATGGCCAAATCCAACATGGCTGTCACCGCATAACGACCTTTAGTTGTCAGTCTCATAAGCGTGTTCCATCAGACAGTTATGCCTCACAGGCGATGGGAGCATTATAAATACCCCACTAATCTAGTCAAGTATTTAACCTACTAAAGCACTCAGGTATTAGTGCTTTTCCGGCCCATCGCCCTCTCCGCCCGCCTTTAGCGCCGCCACCTTGCGATCGGTGTGATAAATGTAGTTCTGGGTGGCGGTGAGAATGCCGCGCAGGATATTGAGCTCCATCTGGTCCAAGCGCGCTCTGTTAAAGAGCCGGCGCAGGCGTGTCATGGTCTGGCGCGGGTTGTCGTGGGTGATGAAATCCAGCCGCTCCAGGGTTTCTTGCAGGTGGGTATAGTAATGCTCTAGCTCGTTGCTGTTGGCCGGCGGCTGATCCCAGTCGTCAAAATGCGGCGCTTTGCCATCGCGCTGCTCCAACATCATCATGCGCAACTCGTAGCAGATGACCTGCACGGCAGTGGCGAGATTGAGCGAGCTATAGTCTTCATTGGCCGGAATGTGCAGGTGAAGATTACAAGCCTGCAGCTCCTCGTTGGTCAAACCGCGATCCTCGCGGCCAAACACGATAGCCACCTTGTGCTGGCGCGCCTCGGCTGCCACTTGACCGGCGGCCTCGCGCGGCGTTTTTATCGGCCAGGGAATACTGCGCCCGCGCGCGCTGGTACCTATCACTAAGCCACAGTCGCCAATGGCCTCGGCCAAGGTGGCCACCACTTGCGCACCATCCAATACGTCGGTGGCATTAGAGGCGCGCCAGGTCGCCTCGGCCGACGGATATTCGCGCGGCTCCACTAGCCACAGGTTACTTAGGCCCATATTTTTCATCGCCCGCGCGGCACCGCCAATGTTGCCAGAGGCCTTGGTATTAACCAGTACGATTCTGACCTGCTGAAACCAATCTTCTGTCTTGTCTGGCATGTGATTACCCACGGGCGCAAAAATGGCGCGCATTGTAGCAAAAGCCCACGCCAGCGCCCACCCAAATAGTGGCTATTTAACGCCCAGCCCCTATGCTAAGGAGCGAGTGTGCTGTTATAATCCGCGCCCCCAATTATCCCGTAGCCGCCAACACCGGCGCTACACAGCGGTAACTGCGCTCTTAGGCCTGCTCATACCTATTTGATGGTCGATGTTGTGACGGAAAAGTAGCCAATTTAGGCGCAAGGAGTGATGTTTGGTCACTCCAAATGAACGACGAGCAACGATAAGTGGCGACTTTTCTGCCACAACCCGTAGGGCTGAGGCCATTTATGCACTCAGCTTCGTTGTTCGGCCGCTCATGTAGGTAACTACACTTCGCACCCTCTGCCTTGCTGAGTACATAAATGACATTCAGCAGCGACTATTAAATAGGTATGAGCAGACCTCACAATTCAACTGCCCTGTCGGAGTCCCCATGGAACCCATGCTGACCATTGCTCTGCGCGCTGCGCGCAAGGCTGGAGAACTGATTGAACGCGCGCTAGAGCGTGTAGAATTTGTCGCTATTGAAACCAAAGGCCAAAATGACTTTGTCACCGAAGTCGACAGGGCAGCAGAGAAAGAGGTGATCTACCACCTGCGCAAAGCCTACCCAGATCACAATATGCGCGGCGAAGAGTCTGGCCTCAGCATCGGCAAGAGCGGCGACAGCGATTACGAATGGGTTATCGACCCGCTCGACGGCACCACCAACTTCATCAACGGCATCCCCCATTTCGCTATTTCCATTGCCTGCAAACGCAAAGGCGTTTTAGAGCACGCTCTGGTTTACGATCCCATGAAGCGCGAAGAATTCACTGCCAGTAAAGGCAAAGGCGCCATGCTCAATGGCCGTCGCATTCGGGTATCTTCACGTCGCGGCCTAGAAGGCGGTTTGATCGGAACCGGCATACCTTTTAATGGCTGGGCGCTCGAGCACATAGACCCCTACCTCGCTGCGGTAAAAGAAATTGCCGGCCAAACCGCGGGCATCCGCCGCCCAGGCGCCGCCTCGCTAGATCTCGCCTACGTTGCCGCTGGTCGCTACGACGGCTTCTGGGAAATGAATTTAAATGAGTGGGATATCGCCGCAGGTGTGCTGCTAATAAAAGAAGCCGGTGGCCTAATCTCCGACTTCAAAGGCGGCAACAGCTACATGGATACCGGCAATGTTGTGTGCGGCGGGCCAAAAGTGTTTAAGCCGCTGCTGCAAATTGTCGGCAACCACATGGGCCACATTGGCAAATAAAGCAGCGACATAAAAAAGGGATGCAGATGCATCCCTTTTTTATGTTTTTTATGTTTCTTCTTTGCGCTCTAGGGTGAGGCTATCAAGCGCTTAACGGACCAGGCGATTGAGCGTTAAGATCAGTGCGTTTATATCCACGGGTTTGGTCAGGTATTCAAAAAAGCCGGCCTTCCTGCCTCGCTCGATATCAAAACTCATGGCATTGGCAGACAGCGCAATAACCGGAATATCGGCCAATTGCGGATCGGCCTTTAACACCTCCAGCACTTCGTAGCCGTCCATGCCCGGCAAATTAATATCCAGAATAATAAAGTCGGGCAAAAAAGTCCGCGCTTTATACAAACCGAAAAAGGCCTCTTCGGCGACTTCCAATTGCAGCAAATCAAAGCGCTGGCAAAACTGGCGAATAACGCGAATATTGGATGGGTTATCTTCGATATATAACACCCGATGGGGCTTGGAAATATTCAGCTCGGCGCGCGCCAATGGCGTGTTGGTAACATTGAAGGGCACCGCATCTTGCTGGGTGGATTTTTTAAAGGTGAGCCAGAAGGTTGTGCCGTGGCCAACGCGGCTCTCGAAATCAATGGTGCCGCCCATCATTTCCATTAAGCGCCGAGTGATAACCAAGCCGACCCCGCTGCCTTCGATCTTTCCGCCCTCCGCGCCCAGCCGGTTAAACGGCTGGTACATCTCCTTGCGCTTCACCTCGGGAATGCCATAGCCCGAATCGCGCACGCCGATGCGCACGTTTTCTTCATCAGACATATAAAACACCACCTCAACCGAACCACCCATGCGATTATATTTAATCGCATTGCTCATCAGGTTGAGCAAAACTTGCTTTAGCCGAACACTATCGGCATGAATATAGGTGCCCGACCATTTGCGGAAATCGACGCTCATTTTAATGGCGCGACTGTCGGCCAAAGACTGCACCAACTGCACGCACTCGCGCACTACGCGCGCTGGCAACACCGGCTCCAAAGACAAGGTGAGCTTGCCCGATTCAATTTTAGCCAAATCCAACACGTCGTTAATCAGCTGCAGTAAATGGCTGCCGGCTTTGCGAATTTCGCGCACATTTTCTTGCTGCTCACTGGTTAAATTATTGTCGTAATCAAATAGCTGGGCGAAGCCCATGATGGCATTTAGCGGCGTGCGCAGCTCGTGGCTCATACTGGACAAGAATTCCGATTTAGCGCGATTGGCTCGCTCAGCCGCCTCCTTGGCTTGCATCACGCGCTCTTCGGCCTCCTTGATCAGAGTAATGTCCATATTACTGCCGGCCATACTCACCACTTCGCCGGCGGCATTTAACGATGCAGAGCCTCTGCCTTTAATCCAACGATAGCGGCCGTCCACGGCCTTCATGCGATATTCGATATCAAAGGGCACGCCCTGACTGATGTGCGTCGCTAAGGTGTCTTTAAAGCGCGACACGTCCTCCGGGTGCATGAGTTCATACCACAGCTGCAGGCGATTGCGCCCGCGGGTTAACACTTCATCGTGCTCTTCGTAACCCAGCTGCTGCCAACAGCGATTGGAAAAGTCGAGGGTTTTATCTTCGCGATTCCACTCCCAAATACCATCATTAGACGCTTCAATAATACGCTCGTGGCGCGCCTCGCTCTCGGTCAGGCGAGCGGCCGTTTCCTTGAGCTCGGTAATGTCGACGTTTACACCGGATAAAAAATGCACCTTGCCATCGGCGGCGCGGCGCGAGGAGCCCCGCGTTTGAGTCCAGGCATAATCGCCGTCCGCTTTTCGGATACGGTATTCAGCACTGTAAGGCGCACCGTGGATGACATGGCTTTGCACCGCAGCTTCAATTACTGCCACGTCGTCTGGATGAACAAAATTAAACATATCCGATGCACTGGTCATGCTGCTTCGAACCTCAGCATCGTAACCTAAGCCATCCCAGAAGCGCCCTTCCCAATAGAGCTGATTGGTATCTAGGTTCCACTCCCAAAAGCCACAACCGCTACCATGAAAAATACGGTTATAACGCTCCAGTTGCGCGCGCATCTCTTCCGGGGAGGCCTTAGTCAAATCCGCAAAACTCAGGGATAAATAGCCTAGCGTTTCTCTCGGGCTTTCACTGTCGCTCATAATCGCAATCCGCGCTGGCACAATTCAGATATGGCATAGTACACCAAATACAAAAATGGCGGCCGAAGCCGCCATTTAAATACCGTTAAGGGAGATCGTCTATCTCTGCCCCTTCCTTCACCGGTGGCATTAAATCCTCTTTGACGATATGCAAACTCAACAGCAAATTCGACGCCACATAGATGGATGAGTAAGTACCAATCACAATACCCACCAACAATGCCGCAGAGAAACCTTGCAATAACTCACCGCCATACATGTACAACACAATCAGTACGATTAAGGTTGTACCGGAGGTCATTAATGTACGGTCTAAGGTTTGCGTCAGCGACACGTTAACCACTTCCAGCGATTCCGTCTTACGCAACACAGGGAAGTTTTCCCGCACCCGGTCAAACACCACAATAGTATCGTTTAACGAGTAACCCACCACGGCCAACACCGCCGCCAACACCGATAGATCAAAACCTATCTTAAACAGCGAGAAAAAGCCCAAGGTAATGATCACGTCGTGCACCAAGGCCGCCACTGCCGCCACCGCAAACTTCCACTGGAAGCGCAGCGCCACATAGGCCATGACCACGACGAGCGCAAATAGCATACCAATGCCACCGCTATCGCGTAATTCTTCACCCACCTGCGGGCCGACAAACTCAACCCGGCGCAATTCGATGTTGCCACTCTCTTGAGACTTCAATTGCGCAACAACTTCATTACCTAAACTCTCGGTAAAGTCCTGCTGCATGCGAATCAGCACATCTTCATCGGAGCCAAAATTCACCACAATTACATTGCTGTAATTGGCGTCGGTTAAGGTGGTGCGAATCTGCTCTAGGTCGGCCTTGTGTTCGTAGCGCACTTCAATTTGCATACCGCCGGTAAAATCTAAACCGAACTGCAAACCGTTAACCGCCAGCGAACCAATAGAGCCAATCAGAAGTAAGGCGGAAAAAAACGGTAGCGATAATGCGGCTACCCATAAAATTAATTGTTTTATTTGCAATGCTCATGGTCGCGCCCTCAAATCCACACTTTCTTCACGCTACGGCCGCCATAAATGGTATTGATCACTAAACGTGACACCATAATGGCCGTAAACATGGAGGTTAAAATACCAAGCTCAGCGTTACCGCAAAGCCTTTAACGGGGCCGGTTCCAATCGCATAAAGAATCACTGCAACAATCAAGGTGGTGACGTTGGCATCGAGAATGGTGGTAAACGCCCGTTCATAACCGGCATTAATGGCCGACTGGGTCGGCAGGCCGTTGGCTATTTCCTCCTTTATTCGGGAGAAAATAAGCACGTTAGCATCCACCGCCATACCCACCGTCAACACGATACCGGCAATACCGGGCAGGGTTAAGGTGGCGCTTAACAGCGACATACACGCCGCCAAAAGCACCACGTTGGCCGCCAGCGCGATATTGGCTGCCAAACCAAACACCTTGTAGTAAAGCACCATAAAAATTAGTACAACGGCGAAGGCGATTTGAACAGAGGTCACACCCAAGCGAATATTTTCGGCACCCAGTGATGGGCCGATGGTACGCTCTTCAACAAAGTACATAGGCGCGGCCAAAGCACCGGAGCGCAATAGCAGGGCAAGTTCTGACGCCTCCGCCACATTGTCTAAACCAGTAATGCGAAATTGCACGCCCAAAGCACTTTGAATGGTGGCC
>NZ_JAUFQG010000001.1 GCF_030409605.1 Simiduia curdlanivorans | reverse complement strand
ACAAAAGTGTAGGAATATTACCTACTTCCCATCGACTACGCGTTTCCGCCTCGCCTTAGGGGCCGACTAACCCTGTCCCGATTAACGTTGGACAGGAAACCTTGATCTTCCGGCGGGGGAGTTT
The DNA here is from genome assembly GCF_030409605.1 of Simiduia curdlanivorans. NCBI lineage: Bacteria > Pseudomonadati > Pseudomonadota > Gammaproteobacteria > Cellvibrionales > Cellvibrionaceae > Simiduia > Simiduia curdlanivorans. The sequence continues at coordinate 4,770 of NZ_JAUFQG010000001.1, read as the reverse complement.
TTCACTCCCCTTGTCGTTACTCATGTCAGCATTCGCACTTCTGATACCTCCAGCATGCTTCTCAACACACCTTCAACAGCTTACAGAACGCTCCCCTACCCCACAGACAAAGTCTGTAGCCACAGCTTCGGTTGCTAATTTAGCCCCGTTACATCTTCCGCGCAGGCCGACTCGACTAGTGAGCTATTACGCTTTCTTTAAAGGGTGGCTGCTTCTAAGCCAACCTCCTAGCTGTCTAAGCCTTCCCACATCGTTTCCCACTTAATTAACATTTGGGACCTTAGCTGGTGGTCTGGGTTGTTTCCCTCTTGACAACGGACGTTAGCACCCGCTGTCTGTCTCCGGATAGTACTCACTGGTATTCGGAGTTTGCATGGGGTGGTAAGTCGGGATGACCCCCTAGCCCAAACAGTGCTCTACCCCCAGTGGTATTCGTCCGAGGCTCTACCTAAATAGATTTCGGGGAGAACCAGATATCTCCGAGCTTGATTAGCCTTTCACTCCGATCCACAAGTCATCCCCTAATTTTTCAACATTAGTGGGTTCGGTCCTCCAGTTAGTGTTACCCAACCTTCAACCTGCTCATGGATAGATCGCCCGGTTTCGGGTCTATTGCATGCGACTAAAACGCCCTATTAAGACTCGGTTTCCCTACGGCTCCCCTAAACGGTTAACCTTGCCACATACAATAAGTCGCTGACCCATTATACAAAAGGTACGCAGTCACACCACGAAGGTGCTCCTACTGCTTGTACGCATACGGTTTCAGGATCTATTTCACTCCCCTCACAGGGGTTCTTTTCGCCTTTCCCTCACGGTACTGGTTCACTATCGGTCAGATGGGAGTATTTAGCCTTGGAGGATGGTCCCCCCATGTTCAAACAGGATATCACGTGTCCCGTCCTACTCGATTTCACAACAAGTGCCTTTTCGTGTACGGGGCTATCACCCTGTATCGCCCAACTTTCCAGAAGGTTCCACTAAAACACAAGTTGCTTAAGGGCTGGTCCCCGTTCGCTCGCCGCTACTAAGGGAATCTCGGTTGATTTCTTTTCCTCCGGGTACTTAGATGTTTCAGTTCCCCGGGTTCGCTTCGTACAGCTATGTATTCACTGTACGATACTGAGCAAAGCTCAGTGGGTTTCCCCATTCGGAAATGTTAGGATCAAAGCATGTTTGCCGGCTCCCCTAACCTTATCGCAGGCTCCTACGTCCTTCATCGCCTCCATCTGCCTAGGCATCCACCGTATGCGCTTAGTCGCTTGACCATATAACACAAGCGACTGTATTGACTATTTTTTAAAAATATCTGATTTTCAAACGATTAATAATTAACGCTTGCGCGCTAACTAAAATACTGAAGTCAATTGCAACTACAAATTACGCCAGATTTATGTGCTTGAGACACACTCATCTATATATCAGCAATTATTACAACTTTACATTTACCTTGTTAAAGAGCAGCTGGTGTGAAACCAGGAAGCTAATTTCTTTTTTTTGTAACCTCAATGCGGTTACATCAAAAAATTAGGTTTCTGATGTCTTACGTAGTGAATCAAGCTTTTTTGTATTACAAAACCAACACCGATTATTTAAAACTACTTAAAAATAATGGTGGAGCTATGCGGGATCGAACCGCAGACCTCTTGGATGCAAACCAAGCGCTCTCCCAGCTGAGCTATAGCCCCTAAAATGGTAGGCCTGGGCAGATTTGAACTGCCGACCTCACCCTTATCAGGGGTGCGCTCTAACCAACTGAGCTACAGGCCTGTAATTCCTATCGAGCCTGCCTGAACAGATTTGAACTGCCGACCTCACCCACGCTCTTTATAAAAAGAAGGGGTGCGCGCTCTTCTTCTAACCAACTGAGCTACAGGCCTTTAACTTGATCTTTTTAGCTTTGGCGGCGTTGCGTTCGTTGCTCAGTCAGACACATACTTTTGTATGCTCCCCCTTCGCGCCTCTCGCGCCTTGCCAACCTAAAAATCTCGGCGTTAACCGATGATCTTTCATACACTACAAACCACGTTGAACCTCACATTGTGCGGCCAAACCCAGCTTGTAGCATACGGCTTGTAGCTTGCAGCTTTTAATCTTCACTACGTCCAGTTAATCAAGCAATGCGTGTGAACACTTACAGATAGTCAACATATCGTTTAAGGAGGTGATCCAGCCCCAGGTTCCCCTAGGGCTACCTTGTTACGACTTCACCCCAGTCATGAATCACACCGTGGTAACCGTCCTCCCGAAGGTTAGACTAGCTACTTCTGGTGCAACCCACTCCCATGGTGTGACGGGCGGTGTGTACAAGGCCCGGGAACGTTCCCGGGCCTTGTACACACCGCCCGTCACACCATGGGAGTGGGTTGCACCAGAAGTAGCTAGTCTAACCTTCGGGAGGACGGTTACCACGGTGTGATTCATGACTGGGGTGAAGTCGTAACAAGGTAGCCCTAGGGGAACCTGGGGCTGGATCACCTCCTTAAACGATATGTTGACTATCTGTAAGTGTTCACACGCATTGCTTGATTAACTGGACGTAGTGAAGATTAAAAGCTGCAAGCTACAAGCCGTATGCTACAAGCTGGGTTTGGCCGCACAATGTGAGGTTCAACGTGGTTTGTAGTGTATGAAAGATCATCGGTTAACGCCGAGATTTTTAGGTTTGGCAAGGCGCGAGAGGCGCGAAGGGGGGAGCATACAAAAGTATGTGTCTGACTGAGCAACGAACGCAACGCCGCCAAAGCTAAAAAGATCAAGTTAAAGGCCTGTAGCTCAGTTGGTTAGAAGAAGAGCGCGCACCCCTTCTTTTTATAAAGAGCGTGGGTGAGGTCGGCAGTTCAAATCTGTTCAGGCAGGCTCGATAGGAATTACAGGCCTGTAGCTCAGTTGGTTAGAGCGCACCCCTGATAAGGGTGAGGTCGGCAGTTCAAATCTGCCCAGGCCTACCATTTTAGGGGCTATAGCTCAGCTGGGAGAGCGCTTGGTTTGCATCCAAGAGGTCTGCGGTTCGATCCCGCATAGCTCCACCATTATTTTTAAGTAGTTTTAAATAATCGGTGTTGGTTTTGTAATACAAAAAAGCTTGATTCACTACGTAAGACATCAGAAACCTAATTTTTTGATGTAACCGCATTGAGGTTACAAAAAAAAGAAATTAGCTTCCTGGTTTCACACCAGCTGCTCTTTAACAAGGTAAATGTAAAGTTGTAATAATTGCTGATATATAGATGAGTGTGTCTCAAGCACATAAATCTGGCGTAATTTGTAGTTGCAATTGACTTCAGTATTTTAGTTAGCGCGCAAGCGTTAATTATTAATCGTTTGAAAATCAGATATTTTTAAAAAATAGTCAATACAGTCGCTTGTGTTATATGGTCAAGCGACTAAGCGCATACGGTGGATGCCTAGGCAGATGGAGGCGATGAAGGACGTAGGAGCCTGCGATAAGGTTAGGGGAGCCGGCAAACATGCTTTGATCCTAACATTTCCGAATGGGGAAACCCACTGAGCTTTGCTCAGTATCGTACAGTGAATACATAGCTGTACGAAGCGAACCCGGGGAACTGAAACATCTAAGTACCCGGAGGAAAAGAAATCAACCGAGATTCCCTTAGTAGCGGCGAGCGAACGGGGACCAGCCCTTAAGCAACTTGTGTTTTAGTGGAACCTTCTGGAAAGTTGGGCGATACAGGGTGATAGCCCCGTACACGAAAAGGCACTTGTTGTGAAATCGAGTAGGACGGGACACGTGATATCCTGTTTGAACATGGGGGGACCATCCTCCAAGGCTAAATACTCCCATCTGACCGATAGTGAACCAGTACCGTGAGGGAAAGGCGAAAAGAACCCTGTGAGGGGAGTGAAATAGATCCTGAAACCGTATGCGTACAAGCAGTAGGAGCACCTTCGTGGTGTGACTGCGTACCTTTTGTATAATGGGTCAGCGACTTATTGTATGTGGCAAGGTTAACCGTTTAGGGGAGCCGTAGGGAAACCGAGTCTTAATAGGGCGTTTTAGTCGCATGCAATAGACCCGAAACCGGGCGATCTATCCATGAGCAGGTTGAAGGTTGGGTAACACTAACTGGAGGACCGAACCCACTAATGTTGAAAAATTAGGGGATGACTTGTGGATCGGAGTGAAAGGCTAATCAAGCTCGGAGATATCTGGTTCTCCCCGAAATCTATTTAGGTAGAGCCTCGGACGAATACCACTGGGGGTAGAGCACTGTTTGGGCTAGGGGGTCATCCCGACTTACCAACCCCATGCAAACTCCGAATACCAGTGAGTACTATCCGGGAGACAGACAGCGGGTGCTAACGTCCGTTGTCAAGAGGGAAACAACCCAGACCACCAGCTAAGGTCCCAAATGTTAATTAAGTGGGAAACGATGTGGGAAGGCTTAGACAGCTAGGAGGTTGGCTTAGAAGCAGCCACCCTTTAAAGAAAGCGTAATAGCTCACTAGTCGAGTCGGCCTGCGCGGAAGATGTAACGGGGCTAAATTAGCAACCGAAGCTGTGGCTACAGACTTTGTCTGTGGGGTAGGGGAGCGTTCTGTAAGCTGTTGAAGGTGTGTTGAGAAGCATGCTGGAGGTATCAGAAGTGCGAATGCTGACATGAGTAACGACAAGGGGAGTGAAAAACTCCCCGCCGGAAGATCAAGGTTTCCTGTCCAACGTTAATCGGGACAGGGTTAGTCGGCCCCTAAGGCGAGGCGGAAACGCGTAGTCGATGGGAAGTAGGTTAATATTCCTACACTTTTTGT